>JAJZPJ010000005.1 GCA_021811225.1 Pseudomonadota bacterium | reverse complement strand
AAGTTCACGCGCTGGCGGGAGAAGTATTCCTCGTCGCGCAGGAAGACCTGGTCGGGCGCGGAGCGGCCGGAGACGACGTAGGGCAGCACGGTGGGCGAGTAGGGCAGTTCATCTTCCCGGGTCATCAGGGTGAGGCTGCCCTCGGCGTCGTGCATGCGGATCGCGGCCAGCGCCGCGAGCGCGGCGTGGCTGGCGCCGACGATCAGATAGCGGCTATCAGTCATGTTCGTTCAACCATATGGTGTCGCCGGAAGCGGCCGCGCCTCTGGCCAGATCGGCGGTTCGCTCGATCACCCGGGCGAAGTGGCCGACGGTGAGGTCGGCTCCGGCCAGGCCGCCGATGAAACTGATCGCCGGGACCGCCGACGCGTGCAGCGCGCCGGTCACGTCCTGGTAGAGCGGCCCGCTGTTCCAGCCGAAGGATACCGAGCGGTCCACCACGCCGATCGCTCTCATCCCCGACAGCAATGCCGCCACCGCCTTGATCGGGAAGGGCCGGTAGGTCTTGACCTTGGCCAGGCCCACCCGCTCTCCGCGGTCGCGCGCGGCATCGACCGCGTCCTTGGCGGCGCCGGTCATCGAGCCGATGGTGACGATGGCGTAGTCGGCGTCTTCCATCCGGTAGCCCTCGATCAGCGGCGCGTGGCTTCGGCCGAAGCGCTCGGCCCATTCGGCGTGCACCTTCTCGATCACTCCCAGCGCGTTCTGCATGCCCGCGCACTGTCCCTGGCGATAACGCACGAACAGCGCCGGGCCGGGACCGCCGGCGCCGCCGGTGAGCGGATCGATGGCCATCGGCCGCTCGGGGTCGAGCGCCGCGTGCCAATTGACGTCGCGGCTGCCCAGGAAGGCGGCGACCTCCGCCTGATCGGGCAGTTCCACCCGGCCGGTGGCGAAGGACAGGTAGTTGCCGTCGTGGCAGACATTGACCGGCAGCATCACGCCGTGGTCCTCGGCGATGCGGTAGGCCATGATGGTGGTGTCGAGCACCTCCTGCAGCGTCTCGCAGTAGATCTGGATCCAGCCCGCCTCGCGCACGCTCATCGCGTCCTGGTGGCCGCCCCAGACGCTCTGCGGCGTCAGCGTGTCGCGGGTGACGATGGTCATCACCATCGGCATGCGCAGGCCCGGCGTGCGCATGTAGGGCTCGAACATGAAGGCCAGCCCCGGGCCGCAGGTGGCGGTGTAGGTGCGCGCGCCGGCGAGCGCGGCGCCGTGCAGCACCGAGAGCACCGAGTGCTCGCCCTCGACATCGACGATCTCGGCCTTCAGGCGGCCGTCGGCAACGAACTTCGCCAGGTATTCGACCAGGGAGGACTGCGGCGTGATCGGATAGACCGCCACCATGTCCACCTGGGCCAGCGACACCGCCCAGGCCGCCGCCTCGTTGCCGTCGCAGACGATGAAATTCGGTTTTGGTTTCAGTATCGCGTTCATGCCGCCTCCTCGATCATGGAGATGGCGCCGTGCGGGCACTCGACCATGCAGATGCCGCAGCCCTTGCAGGTGGCCAGGTCGAAGTCGAACCACGCCGCCTTTTCCACCACGCACTGCACCGGGCAGTGCAGCCAGCAGACCGCACACTTCACGCACTTGGCGCGGTCGACCACCGGGCGCATGCTGCGCCAGTCGCCCGGCAGCATCGGATTGGCACGCGTCGCGATCGGGCACAGGTCGCCCGGTATCGTCGTGGCGTCGAACATCGGCTTTGCTTGCTGTTTCATGTCGCCTCCGCCGGTGGATAGGGGGTCCTCATGCCGCCACCCTCCGTTCGATGTGGTGCACCACGGTCTCGTGATAGCCGCGCTCCAGGGCCTCCAGGTTCTGTCCGAGGCCGGCGTCGCGGAAAGCGGAATCCTCGATCGCCGCACGCAACGATTCCAGCGAGACGAAGCCGGTGGTCCTGGCCAGGGCGCCGAGCATGATGGTGTTGGTGATCGAGCGGCGGAAGACGTCGAGGGCGATCCCGACCGCGTCGCACAGGCCGACGGTGGCGATCTTTTCGGAAAACTGCAGTTCGGCGATCGGCTTGGCCGTGGTCTGCACCCAGTAGGCGCCGTCCTTGATGCCGTCGAAGATATTGACGGCGCGGCCCACGGTCGGATCGATGCAGAGCACGCAGTCGGGGGCGTAGATGTTGGTCATCTGGCGGATCTCGCGCGTATCGAAGCGCAGGAAGCTGGCCACCGGCGCGCCGCGCCGCTCGAAGCCGAAGGAGGGGATGGCGACGACGTGCCGGCCTTCCTTGGCCAGCGCGCTGGCCAGGATGTTGCCGGCCAGGACCGCACCCTGGCCGCCGCGCCCGTGCAGACGGATCTCTATCATCTCGAGTTCACCTCCGTTGTGCCCGGCCGGGGGGCTGGCGGTCACTTCGACCAGCCGGGCTTGACCCCCGGCATTCCCTGACCCTGTCCGCGCACCGGCACCACCGGCAGCGCGAAGCCCTGATTGTAGGCCGCCCGGGCGACGATGGTGAACTTGAGCAGCCAGCCTCCGAGGAGAGCGGCGGCACCGGCCAGCGGCAGCAGCCAGACCTGTTCGCTGCGGAAGAACAGCGCCGCGACCAGCAGCATCTCCGGCAGGCTCTGGCCGTAGCGCTCGAAGCGGCCGCGCAGACGCGCGAGCACCTCCAGCGCCTTTTTCGGCGCGCCCCTGCGTTCCAGCGTCTCGTGGTAGATCTTCCACGCCAGCCGGCGCAGGATCAGCGCCACCAGCAGGACGGCGGCGAGCCAGCGCGGAGCGGTGCCGGATTGGGCCGCGACGATCAGCGCCGACAGTCCGGCGCCCTCGACCAGGCCGGTGATGATGAACAGCGGAATGATCCTGGGCTCGCGCCAGGCGGGGATGCCCTTGGCCGCCGCGATCATCCGTGCCTGGCAGTAGAGGTAGCCCGCCGCCAGCAGCGCGGCGACGACGGAAAACAACCCGCCGCCCAAGCAGATCGCGACGGCGCCGCTGCCGAACAGGAAGGGCGCGACCATCGCCTCGCGGGTCATCCAGGAGGTGTGCGGATGGAGGAAGACGTTGAGCGCCCGGAACGGCCGGCCGATCTCGGCGAAGACGCTGGCGAGACCCGCGGCGACCAGCACCAGCGCCAGTCCCGCCTGCCAGCGATAGTCCGCTGCCGGGCCGGCGAGGGCGGCAAGATTGGACAGGGCCGCGAAGATCAGCAGGCCGGTGCCGCTGCCGCCGCCGATGAAGTTGCCGGCGGCGCGCGCGTCCCAGTTGGTCTGGTGCCAGGGTTTGATTTTCATTTCTTGTCCCAGATGTAGTAGAAGCCGGGATCGGTGCCCAGTTCCTCGTGCATGCGGAAGTGCTGCGTCTCCTCCAGCAGCTTCGAGACCTTGCTGTTCGGGTCTTCCTTGTCGCCGAAGGCGAGGACGCCGGCGATGCAGGAATTGACGCAGGCGGGCGTCACCTCCGGATCGACGCCGGGGGTGAGTCCGTTCTCCTTGGCGGCATCGACGCGGTCCATGCAGAAGGTGCACTTGGTCGCCACCGACATGCGCCGCTCGTCGAAGCGCGCCGACTCGTTGGCCATCGGCGTGGCGCTGTAGGCGAAGTCGATGCGGCGCGTGATGTGGCGGGCCTGATAGGGGCAGGCGACGGCGCAGTAGCCGCAGCCGATGCATTTTTCGTAATCGATCTCGACCAGGCCGTCGGCGCGCTGATAGGTGGCGGTGGTCGGGCACACGTGCATGCACGGCGGGTCGCCGCAATGCTGGCAGCCGACCGGCACGAAGCTGCGGCGCACGTCGGGAAACTCGCCGCTCTCGATGTCGAGCACCGATCGCCACTGCACGCCCGGCGGCGTCGCGTTGGTCTGGCGGCAGGAGGCGGTGCAGGTCTGGCAGCCGATGCAGCGGCGCAGGTCTGCGGTCATGATGTAGCGGGTCATGGTGCGGCTCCCAGGCGGCGCACGCCGACCCGCACCAGATCGGCGCCGGAACCGGTGGAATCGGTCAGCGCCATCGACATCGGGATCAGGCCGTTCATGCTCGGCGCCTTCATGTCCTTGGCGTAGGGGGTGGCCCAGTGGTCGAATTGTCCCAGCATCAGCAGGGTGTCGGCGCGGATGCCCTGGGACAGCACCGCCGGTCCCTGGGTGGTGCCGACGTAGGAATGCACCTCGACCAGGTCGCCGTCCTCTATCCCCAGTTCCTCCGCCCTTTGCGCGTTGATCACCACGCTCTTGTGGCCGCGCATGTTGCCGGCGACCTCGTCCATCAACTGGACCCCGACGTTGCTGCCCCAGGCGTACTGCATGCTGCGCGAGGTGATCAGCCAGAACGGGTACTCGGCCAGCGCGCCGGCGCCGCCCTGCTTGATCGTCTCCTGCTCCCAGATGCCGGGGAAATCCATCACCTTGGGCAGCCCGCCGTACTCTTCCAGCTGCACGTCCCACCACTGGATGCCGTGCTCGTGCAGACGATGGCCGAGTTCGACGCCGACGCGGTAGAGGCGCTCCTGGAAGGGCATCTCGAAGCGGATGCCCTTTTTTCTCAACTCGGGGAACAGGTACCAGGACAGGCGCGAGGTCGGCCGGGTACGCATGCCGTGCTCTTTGTACCAGTCGAGGCCGTCGCTCTCGCGGCCGTCGGTGAGTTCGGCGCTGGCGGCGCGGCAGGTCCGGTCCCAAATGGTCTGGGCATCGTGGCGAACCTTGGGATCGAGGCTGAAGTCGTAGTTGTCGGCGGCGAGACGCACGCAGGCCGAGCCGCGGTTGATGGCCTCGTTGTACTGCTCCAGCAGGCCGGCGCGCAGCGCCAGCTCGGTGGCGATGTCGGTGAAGTCGCGGGTGTCGCCCTGGGGCTCGACGGCCGGCTGGCGCAGGGCGAAGCCCTCGTGATCCCAGAACTGCTCGATGAACTTGGTGCCGCCGACGCGGATCAGCTGGGTGCTCTCGATGTCGGTGCGCTCGGGCAGCAGGATGTCCGCCATGTGGTTGGTTTCGTCATGCGTATAGGCGAAGGCCACGATGAAGGGAAACTCGGCGATGCGCTTCACCAGTTCCTTGGTGTCCCAGAAGGAAATCGAAGGATTGGTGCGATAGCAGAACCAGATGTCGGGCGGCGTGACCCGGGGCCAATTCTCCGGCGACTCCTTCTGGAACATCCAGGAGAAGTGGGTGGGACCGAGCGCCGTGCTCCAGGGCGAATTCGCCGACAGCGGCACCATGGTGACGTGGGCGTTGCGGATCTTGGGGCTGGGCTTCCAGTGCTCCTTGTCGGTCGGGTTCATCGGGTAATGCATGAAGCCGTCCGGATTGATCTGGACGCTCGCCTGCCGGGTGGTCGCCGGCCGGTTCAGTCTGACCGTGGTGCCCAGGGTGCCGCCGGGCACCTCCAGGCCGCCGATCAGGCAGGCCATCAGCGTGCGCGCCCAGCAGCACTCGTAGGCGCCCCAGCCGTTGTTCACCGTCCTGCCGAAGTGGATGGATACGGGTCTGAAGGGCAGCAGTTCGCCGTCCACCTCCATCGTCGCGCCGACCTGGGCGTGCTCGACGTATTCGGCGGCGATCCGGCGCACCGTGCCGCTCTTGACGTCGCAGGTCTGCTCCGCCCACTCGGGGGTGTAGGACTGCATCCGGGTCACCAGCTTGGTGAAGCTGGTCTCGCAGGCGAGCCCCTGATGCCGCCATTCCTCCCCGTCGGCGCCGACCTCCAGCGCATTCACGGCGAACTCGCCTTCCAGCGCGGGATCGGTTTCAGGCGTGTCGAAGGGCACCGCGGCGCCGCGCGTGAGATCCCAGAGCAGCGGCTTCTTCGTCTCCGGGTCGCGCAGGTAGAAGCCGTGCGGGCCGACCAGGTAGGGCGAGCCGGTGTGCTGCTTGAGAAAATGGAGGTCGAGGGACTCCCTGGGCATCTCGTGCAGCAGCACGTGGATCAGACCGAACAGGAAGGCGGCATCGGTCTTGGGCTTGATCGGCACCCACTCGGCCGAGGCGGCGCCGGTGACCGACAGATGCGGCTCGAACTGGATGCGCTTCATGCCCCGCTCGCGCGCGATGCCGTGGCGCCAGGCCGCGACCACGCCGCCCGAGGCCTCGATGTTGGCGCCGAAGGAGAGCACGTAGCTGCAGTTGGGAGTGTCGGGACAGACGGTGAAGGCGCGGTGCCAGAGTTCGCCGTAGAGGTGCTCGGAGTGCGTGCAGCTGACGCCCTGGCCGCTGCCGTAGCTGAAGTCCACCGGACCCCAGGCGGCGAGGAAGGCCGGGAAGGTGCCCATGTAATAGGTGGGAATGCCGCCGCCGCCGAAGCTCGCCGCGGCGCGCGGATAGCCGTGCTCGTTGACCACGCCCTTGGCGCGGATCTCCTTCATCTTCGCGCCGATGATGTCGAAGGCCTCGTCCCAGGAAATCGGCACGAAGCCGGGATCCTCGCCCCTGCCCTTGTTCGGATTGGTGCGCTTCATCGGCCCGGTCAAGCGGTTCGGGCTGTAGGTCTTCTGGATCAGGCCGTAGGCCTTGACGCAGCACTTGCCGGCGCCGGGGTGAATTTCCGCCGCGGCGAAGTTGGGTTCCACCTCGGTGGCGACCCCGCCCTCGACCTTGATGGTCAGCAGGTCCGGCCCCGCGACGCACTGGTAGCAGTACTGCGGAACCTTGCGCGCGGCGGCGCTCATTTCGGTGCGGCGGAGAGCCCTGCCGCCTTGGCGGCGACCCGGCTGCGCAGCTTGGCCACGTCGACGACGAAGCGGCCGTGCTCGCCGCGGCTGATTTCCTCGGCGTCGTCGCGCGCGACGACCGAGAAGCTCACCTTGCGCCCTTCGACCGCCGCCACCGTGATGCCGATTTCGACGTTCATGCCGACCAGGGTGGCGCCGCTGTGCGTGATGTTGATGCCGACGCCGACCGAATCCTCGCCGGCATCGGCGAAGCCGAGCAGGAACTCGCGACAGGTCACCTCGATGTCGCGCACCAGTTCCGGGGTGGCATAGACGCGCAGCGTCTCGCCGAGAAAATCGATCGTCCTGGGCGCGTCAATCGTGATACGCCTGGTCGCCGTTGCGCCAACTGATATTGTCTTCATCCTCTCCTCCTATGGTGCCGCACGCTACGCCTCGTTCGACGTCGATGCCTGAAAACACGATCTTTTCACGATTTACCGATTTCCTACATGATGATTCATTGTAGCAGCCCATGCACCAATATTTTGTATCATTTAATGTGGCCACGCAAGCATTCCGATTGACCCAGATCAAGCCAATCGACCGAGACCGCAACTAGCATGAGGGTCTTTTTCGAAGACGCCGTAGAGCGCTTCAAGACGGAGGAGTTTTATGGGACACACAGCCGCACAGAAGACGAAGGCCGCCGCGCAGGAATTTTCCGCTGCCAGAGGGCGCGAACCCATCGAGCACGCCAGCCGCGACGAGCTCCAGGCGCTGCAGTTGCAGCGCATGCGCTGGTCGATCGGCCACGCCTACCAGCGGGTCGAGCACTTCCGCAAGAAATGTCTGGCGGTCGGCGCCCATCCGGACGACCTGAAGGAACTCTCCGATCTGGCCCGCTTCCCCTTCACCACCAAGCAGGATCTGCGCGACACCTACCCCTTCGGCATGTTCGCCGTGCCCATGAGCGAGGTGGTGCGGGTGCACGCTTCCTCCGGCACCACCGGCAAGCCGACGGTGGTCGGCTACACCAAGAACGATATCGACATGTGGGCGAACGTGATGGCCCGCGGCATCCATGCCGCCGGCGGTCGCGCCACCGACCTGGTGCACAACGCCTACGGCTACGGCCTGTTCACCGGCGGCCTGGGCTTCCATTACGGCGCCGAGCGGCTCGGCGCCACGGTGATTCCGATGTCCGGCGGACAGTCGGAGAAGCAGGTGCAGCTGATCATGGACTTCCAGCCGGACATCATCTGCGCCACGCCCTCTTACCTGCTCGCGCTGGCCGACGAATTCCGTCGCCAGGGCATAGCCCCCGACTCGACCAGCCTGCGCATCGGCCTGTTCGGCGCCGAGCCCTGGACCAACGAGATGCGCCTGGAGATCGAGTCGCTGTTCGGCATCGACGCCATCGATACCTACGGGCTGTCCGAAGTGATCGGACCGGGCGTGGCCTCCGAGTGCATCGAGAGCAAGGACGGTCCGCACATCTGGGAAGACCATTTCTATCCCGAGATCATCGATCCGGTCAGCGGCAAGGTCCTGCCCGACGGTGAGTTCGGCGAACTGGTATTCACTTCGCTGACCAAGGAAGCGCTGCCCGTGGTGCGCTACCGCACCCGCGACCTGACCCGCCTGCTGCCGGGCAGCGCCCGGACGATGCGGCGCATGGACAAGATCACCGGCCGTTCCGACGACATGCTGATCATCCGCGGCGTCAATGTCTTCCCCTCGCAGATCGAGGAACTGATCCTGAAGAACAAGGCGCTGGCGCCGCACTACGTGCTGGAGGTGTCGCGCAACAGCAACCTCGACCAGCTCCAGGTCATGGTCGAAATGAAAGCCGACGGCGACGCCTCGACCGGGCAGGGCGCGGCGGCCGAGCTCGCGCATCACGTCAAATCCTACATCGGCATTTCCGCCGAGGTCCGCGTCGTGCCCCCGGGCAGCATCGAGCGCTCGGTCGGCAAGGCCAAACGGGTAATCGATCTTAGGCCGAAGTAGTTCTGGCGAAGCAGGTCGGGCTGCACCCGAACGGGTGCAGCCCGACCTGCGGCGAAGCGGAACTAGGCGGTCAGACGTTCGTACTTCGCCTGCAGCTGCTCTTTCGATTCGACCTGCCCGGGATCGGCTGCGATGCAGTCGACCGGGCAGACTTCGATGCATTGGGACTCGTCGAAGTGGCCGACGCACTCGGTGCATTTCGACGCGTCGATGACGAATATCTCATCTCCGGCGGAGATGGCGCTGTTCGGGCACTCCGGCTCGCACACCGAGCAGTTGATGCAGTCTTCGTTGATCAGCAAAGCCATGTCATAGTCCTCTATTGATTTACGCGATGGTCCAGGTATCGCCGCTGTTGAGCAGCCGGGCGAGATCGCCTTTACCCTTGGCGGCGACGGCGTTCTCCGCCATCTCCTTGTTGAGTTGCTCGTAGGCGGGCGCTGCGACGTCGCGGAACACCCCGAGCGGCACCGGGAACTCCGGGTTTTCCAGTTGCGACAGGAAGAATGCCAGGCCGCCGTTGGCCGCCTTTTCGTCGTGCACCACCAGATCCGCCTCGGTCACGCCGTTCTCGCCGACGGTCACCAGTTCCGGCGCCCAGCTCTTCAGCCGGATGCCCTTGTTCCTGTCCTTGCCGAACAACAGCGGCTTGCCGTGCTCGAGATAGATGCCGGCGTCGGCCCGGGTCGCCTTGTTGGTCAAGGCGCCGTAGGCGTCGTCGTTGAACACGACGCAGTTTTGCAGGATCTCGACGAAGGCCGTGCCCTGGTGCGCCGCGGCGCGCTCCAGCACCGAAGCCATGTGCTTGAGGTCGCTATCCACCGCCCGGGCGACGAAGGTGGCGCCGGCGCCCAGCGCCACCGCCACCGGGCTGAAGGGGCGGTCGATGCTGCCCAGCGGCGTGCTCTTGGTCTTCTTGCCCATTTCCGAAGTCGGCGAATACTGGCCCTTGGTCAGGCCGTAGATGCGGTTGTTGAGCAGGATGATCTTCAGGCCGATGTTGCGGCGCATGGCGTGGATGAAGTGATTGCCGCCGATCGCCAGCGCGTCGCCGTCGCCGGTCACCACCCACACCGACAGCTCCGGCCGCGACAGCTTGAGGCCGCTGGCGATCGCCGGGGCGCGGCCGTGGATGCTGTGCATGCCGTAGGTTTCCAGGTAGTAGGGAAAGCGGCTGGAGCAACCGATGCCGGAGATGAAGGCGAAGTTCTCGCGCGGAATGCCCAGCGTCGGCAGGATCTTCTGCACCTGGGCGAGCACGGCGTAGTCGCCGCAGCCGGGGCACCAGCGCACGTCCTGGTCGGACTCGAAATCCTTCTTGGCCAGGGCGCGCTCCGGCGCAATGATGTCGTTGGGGCTATTCATGATGCCTCCGATAGGCCGCGCCCCGAAGGAAGTCCCCTTGCGGGACCCCGAGGAGGCGGCAAGTCAGTAAATGGAAGCCGCGATGGCGGCTGAACGATCATCACCCCCTTCATTGGGAAGGGGGCTGGGGGGTAGGTAGTCATCTCCTCAGCACAGTTCGAGAATGCGATCGTAGATTTCGGCCACCATGAAGGGCTTGCCCTGAACCTTGTTGAGCTGCACCGCATCCACCAGATAGTGCTCGCGCAACAGCCGGGAGAGCTGACCGAGATTCAGCTCGGGCACCAGCACCTTCTTGTAGCGCTTCATGATCGCGCCGAGGTCGGCGGGCAGGGGGTTCAGGTGGCGCAGATGCACGTGCGCCACCGCTTTGCCCTCGGCTGCGGCCTTCTCGCGCGCCTGGGTGATCGAACCGAAGGTGCTGCCCCAGCCGATGATCAACAGGTCGCCGCTGTCCGGGCCATCGACCCGCGAGGGCGGAATGTCCTTGACGATGCCGGCGACCTTGGCCGCCCGCACCTCGACCATGCGCTGGTGGTTCAAGGGATTGTGCGAGATGTTGCCGGTGAGGAAATCCTTCTCCAGGCCGCCGATGCGGTGCTCCATGCCCGGCGTTCCCGGCTTGACCCAGGCCCGCGCCAGATTCTCGTCGCGGGCGTAGGCCTGGAAGCCCTCGGGCTCGGTGCGGTAGCGCACCTTGAGCTTGGGCAGGCTCGCCACGTCGGGAATCCGCCAGGGCTCGGCGGCGTTGCCGATGCCGCCGTCGGAGAGCAGGATCACCGGGGTCATGTACTTCACCGCGATGCGGAAGGCCTCGATGGCGCAATCGAAGCAGTCCGAAGGGGAATAGCTGGCGATCACCGGCACCGGGCACTCGCCGTTGCGGCCATAGACGGCCTGCAGCAGGTCGGATTGCTCGCTCTTGGTCGGCAGTCCGGTCGAGGGGCCGCCGCGCTGGACATTGACCACCACCAGCGGCAGTTCGAGCATCACCGCCAGTCCCAGCGCCTCGGTCTTCAGCGCCATGCCCGGACCGGAAGTGGTGGTCAGGCCGAGCGAGCCGCCGTAGGCGGCGCCGATGGTCGAGCACAGGCCGGCGATCTCGTCCTCGGCCTGGAAGGTGGTGACCTGGTAGTTCTTGAAGGTCGCCAGATCGTGCAGGATGTCGGTGGCCGGGGTGATCGGGTAGGAACCGATGAACAGCGGCACGCCGGAGAGCTCGGCGGCGGCGACGAAGCCCAGCGCCGCGGCGCTGTTGCCGGTGATGCTGCGGTACTTGCCGGGCACCGCGGTGGAGGGGCGCACCTGGTAGGTGGTCGCGAACATCTCCCTGGCCTCGGCGTAGGCATAGCCGGCGTTGAGCGCCGCGATGTTGGCGGCGGCGAACTCGGGCTTCTTGGCGAACTTCTTGCGGATGTCTTCGATCTCCTTGTCGAAGGGCCGACTGTAGAGGCAAAGCATGACGCCCAGCGCGAAGTAGTTCTTGCAGCGGCCGACGTCCTTCTTCGACAGGCTGGAATGGGCC
Source organism: Pseudomonadota bacterium (assembly GCA_021811225.1). Classification (GTDB taxonomy): domain Bacteria; phylum Pseudomonadota; class Gammaproteobacteria; order Burkholderiales; family Rhodocyclaceae; genus CAIYYX01. Next base: position 19,525 of record JAJZPJ010000005.1, on the reverse strand, counting down.
AGGGCGTTGGCGGTGAGGTCGGAGATGTCGATCTTGAACAGCTGATAGCCGTCGAGGCTGCCGTCTTCGAGCGGATTGGACTGGTAGCCGGCCTTGGCCAGGTTGCTGTCGGCGAAGGCGCCGGTGTTGGCGATGATGATGCCGCCGCGCTTCAGGTCCGGGAGATTGGTCTTCAGCGCCGCCGGGTTCATCACCACCAGGACGTCGGGCGCGTCGCCCGAGGTGAACACCGGACGCGAGGAGTACTGGATCTGGTAGCCGGAGACGCCGAACAGCGTACCGGTCGGCGCGCGGATCTCGGAAGGGTAGTCCGGATGGGTCGTGAAGTCGTGGCCCGCCTCGCCCACCGCCTTGGAAAATTCGGTGCCGGTGAGCTGCATGCCGTCGCCGGAATCGCCGACGAAGCGGATCACCACGCTGTCCAGCTCCTCCACCCGATGCTCCGGCGCCGGCGGGCGCTCGGCGCTATGCGTCGCTTGCAATGTCGCCATGACTTCTCCTTTAAGACCGACGATGAAACTCCGTGGGTTGACCCCACGCGCCAATTATAGTTGGATATCAAACAATTTGGCGCAAAGCGTAATTGACCTGGGTCAAAGGAAGCGGAAAATCCCCGTGCTAGCTTGCCGACATCGGATCCGGACAGGAGATGAATATGGCCCCCACGCTCACTTCATGCGCCGCCCCCACAGGGGGCTGGCCGCCCTTCGGACGGCCAGCCCGGGAGACAAACGTGACCATCGATACGCTCGTCGATCGGCTCTGCGGCCGGCTGCACGACGACCCGCAGTACCAGAGCCAGGGCGCGACCCTGTTCGTCGATCTGGCCCGCCGCGAGGTCCGGCGCAAATACCTGCCCGCCGAGGTGCTCGCCAACTTCCTGGGCGGGCGCGGCGCCAACATGTGGCTGCTCTACAACCTGCTGCAGGAGGGGCGCGACGCCCTCGATCCGGAGATTCCGCTGATCTTCGGCGCCGGCGTCCTGACCGGCTCCATGCCTTCGGCCGCGCGCGGCAATTTTAGCAGTGTATCGCCCGATTCCTACGCGCTGCTCGACGCCAACGGCGGCGATTATTTTCCGGCCTTCGCCAAGCGCCACGGCTACGACCACATCGTGCTCTACGGCCGCGCCTCCCGCTGGACGCTGCTGCGCATCGCCCGCGAAGAGGTGAGCTTCGAGGACGCCGGGCCCTACCTCGGCCTGAATAACCTCGACATCGTCCCGGCCATCGAACGCGACTTCGCCTGCCAGGAGCGCAAGGACATGGCGCTCGCCCGGATCACCAGCGCCGGCGAGAACCTGGTGCTGTGTTCCGGCATCATGGGCGGGATCAAGGCGATCTGGGCGCGCGGCGGCGGCGGCGCCAAGATGGGCGCGCTGCGCCTGAAGGGCATCATGATCCACGGCAAGCCGCCCGAGGCGGCGCTGCCGGCCGAGGTCAAGGCGCAGAACAAGACGATCGGCAGGAAGATCACCGGCACCAGCGTGATCAAGAACGCCCTGAAGATGGTCGGCACGCCCTTCCTCTACAAGCCCAGCCGGGTGCTCTGCGCCATGGGCACCAAGAACCACCAGGAGACGACCTGGGGCGAGTCGCTCGACGCCGACAATTTCGACGTCTATCGCCCGGGCATGGACGGCTGCTTCAAGTGCCCGGTGCAGTGCCGCAACCAGAACGACATGACGCCCGAGGGCAAGGGCGGCTGGGGCGCCAACGCCTTGAAGGGCCTCTCGGGCAACGCCAGCTACGACAAGGCCCAGGCCGAGATCGAGCACGGCAAGCAGAAGACCTATCGGGGCATCCACAATGACGGCCGCTTCGACCGCTACGACAAGGGCGACGGCCCGGAGTACGTCACCCTGGGCAAGTTCGGTCCGAACATCGGCATCCGGGAACCCGAGCAGGTGCTGCGCCTCAACAACATCCTGAACGACCTGGGCCTGGATTCCGCCAGCACCGGCAGCGCCATCGCCTGGGCCATGGAGCTGTTCCAGCGCGGCATCATCGGCCCGGCCGAGACCGGCGGCCTCGATCTCGCCTGGGGCAACTACGCGGCGATCGAGAAGCTGCTGTTCATGACCGCCCGGCGCGAGGGCTTCGGCGACACCATCGCCGACTCGGCGCGCGCCGTGGACCACGGCAAGTACCCGCCTGAGGCGCTCGCCTACCGGATGGCGGTCAAGGGCCTGTTCCAGTCCGACCCGCACGACGCCCGCATCCTCAAGGCCTTCGCCCTGGGTCTGGCGGTGGCCACGCGCGGCATGGACCACCTGCGCAACCGGGCGACGCTGGAGATCAACGCCCGGGTCAATGACGATCCCGCCTTCAAGACCGCGCTCTACGGCGGCGTCGTGGCGGCCGAGCCGAACAGCTACCTCGGCAAGGAGTACGCGGTCAGGAAGTGCGAGAACACCTACGCCGTCGGCGACTCGGTCGGCATGTGCCGCTTCGACACCAAGCTGTTCAACTCCCCGACCCTGCCCGACGTCGCCGACTTCGCCTTGCAGGTGAGCTCCCTCACCGGCGTGCCGCTGAGCGGCGCCGAGCTCGACGAGATCGGCCGCAACATCGCCGGCCTGGAGCGCCTGGTGAACCACCGTCTCGGCCTGCGCGGCCGCGACGATACGCTGCCGGCGCGCTGGTTCGAGGAGGAGAACCAGGCCGGCCCGTTCAAGGGCGAGAAGATCGACCGCGCCGAATTCGCCAAGCTGAAGGGGCGCTTCTACGCGCTCACCGGCCTGAACGAGGAGGGCGCGCCGGCGCTGGACTGGCACGAGAAGCTGGCGCGCGCGACCACCGGTTTCGCGCTGCGCGTCGAACTGCCCGACGACCTGCCCGGTGCGCCCGAGCACGCGGTGATCCTCGACCAGCCGGTGGCCAACGTCACCGAGCTGCGCCGGTCGCTGGCCCGCTGGCTGCCGGAAGCGGCCGAGCGCCTCACCGATCGCAATCTCAACATCGCCATCAACGGCGACATGGTGCTCTCGGGAGAGCGGAACCGGACCGTCAGGAACGGCGACCGGGCCAGCCTGGTCGCGATGATCGCCGGAGGCTAGCGCCCGTTTTGCCGCCGGGGTATTTGCCCGGCGGCAAATTACGGGCGCTTGTGCCGCGTAGCGGCGCTAGTGCCAGCGCTTGTGCCGCTGTAGGCCGGGCAAAAGCCTGACCTACAGCGACAAATTCAGGCTCCCCGGCGGCCGAAATAGTTTTTCTCGGCCAGCGCTTCGTACAGCGGCGGGGTGAACAGCCCGGCGATCCGGCTGCTGATCAGCGCCGTGGCCATCAGGGGAATCACCAGGCCGCCGCCGTTGATCATTTCCATCACAATCACGAACGAGGTGAGCGGCGACTGGGTCACGGCCGCCATGTAGCCGACCATGCAGATCGCCACCAGGGCGGATTGCGGATACTGGCCGAACCATATGCCGACCCACTGCCCGAAGCCCGCGCCGATGGACAGCGAGGGCGAGAACAGGCCGCCGGGCAGGCCGGAGATGTACGACAGCACCATGCTCGCCCACTTCATGATCGGATAGGGCCAGCTCACCTGCTCGCCCTGGTTGACCAGCAGATGCCGGGCCTGCTCGTAGCCGCTGCCCCAGGTCTGTCCGCCGGTAGCGATGCCGATGGCGGCGACCAGGAGCCCCATGGCGGCGCCCCAGACCAGCGGCGAACGATCGCGCCAGGCGAACAGGCGCGCCGGAATCCAGCGGATCTGGTGCAGCAGGGCCAGGTTGAAAGCCGCGCCCGCCAGACCGCAAATGATGGCCGCGATGAGCACGGGAACGGCGAAGCCGATGGGGAAGACCCCGGGTGCGGCGATCTGGCCGAAGTACAGATAATTGCCCGCCAGCGCCAGCGACACCAGACCGGAGAATACGATGCTGGTGATGAGCACGCCGTTGGTGCGGACTTCGAACTTGCGCGTGAGTTCCTCGATGGCGAACAGGATGCCGGCCAGCGGCGTGTTGAACGCGCCCGACAGGCCCGCGGCCGAGCCCGCCAGCAGCAGCATGCGCTCCATGCGCAGCGAGACGCGGGGGTAGAGCCGGCGCAGTTCGTACATGATCGAGGCGCCCACATGCACGGTGGGACCCTCGCGTCCCAGCGTGAGGCCGCCGGCCATGCCCATCAGACCGAGACCGATCTTGCCGAAGATGATGCGCAAACCGAACAGCCGGCCGATGCGCGACGCATCTGCCGGTCCGTGCAGCGCGGCGATCACCTGCGGAATGCCGCTGCCTTCGCTGCCGGCAAACCAGCGCCGCGTCATCCAGACCGTGACCGCGGTCAGCGCGGGGGTGATCAGCAGGGCGAGCCAGATGCGCCCGTCTATCCAGCGCAAGAACAGCGCGAGCGCGTCGTTCGCCCAGGCCGCGAAATAGACCGCGGCCAGACCGACGAGCACCGCGCCGGTCCAAGGGATGCCGTAATTGAGCCAGGAGCGGCGAAAGTGCCGCGGTATCAGCCGCAGGATCGCGGCCGGACGATAGCGTGCGTGCATGCCGTCAAAAATTCGTACAATCTGCGATTCTAACACCCGGGTGCGAGCCGACTCCCCGAACCATGACCCTCACCGACCTGCGCTACATCGTCGCCCTCGCCCGCGAGCGCCACTTCGGCCGCGCCGCGCAGAAGTGCTTCGTGACCCAGCCGACGCTGTCGGTGGCGGTGAAGAAGCTGGAGGAAGAGCTCGGCGTCATCCTGTTCGAGCGCGCCGCGAACGAGGTGCGCATCACCGCCGTCGGCGCCCAGGTGGTCGCCCAGGCCGAGCGGGTGCTGGCGGAGTCGGCGCGCCTGACCGAGATCGCCGGGCAAGGCCGGGACCCGCTCTCCGGTCCGCTGCGCCTGGGCGCGATCTACACCATCGCACCCTATCTGCTGCCCAAGCTGGTGCCCCTGCTGCGCGCCCGGGCGCCGCAGATGCCGCTGTTCATCCGCGAGGGCTACACCGAACAGCTGGTCGCCGCGGTCAAGAACGGCGAGCTGGATCTGATCGTCATCGCCCTGCCGCTGTCCGAGCCCGGCCTGGTGGTCCAGCCGGCGTACGACGAGATCTTCAGGACGCTGGTGCCGGCGCAGCATCCCTGGGCGAAGCAGCGGGCGATCGAGCCGGCCTGGCTGCTCAAAGAGCCGCTGCTGATGCTCGGCGCCGGCAACTGCTTCCGCGATCAGGTGCTCGACCTGTGCGCGCGCGCCGACGCCGGCGGCGCCGCCAACATCCTCGAAGGCAGCTCGCTCGAGACCATCCGCCACATGGTGGCCTCGGGCGTCGGCGTCACCGTGATGCCGGCCTCCAGCGTAGACCAGATCGGCGCGGCCGATCCCCTGTTGCGCGTCAGACCCTTCGTCGATCCCCAGCCGTCGCGGCGGATCGGCCTGGTCTGGCGCAGCAGCTTCCCGCGCCATCGCGCCATCGACGTGGTGCGCCGCGCCGTTCTCGATTGCCGCCTGCCCGGAACCAAGGCGGTTAAATAGCCGGTAACTATCGATCGGATACTGTTAATTCATTGGATCAATGATATCGGCTTGCCTATCCTTTGCGGCGTGAACGATCCGTTCATCACCGGAAAAGGAGAAGCACCATGGCAAGCCCAGCAGCATCCCCAGCAACAAGCCCCTCGGCAACCCTGGCCAACCTCGAATCCGCCTTCGCCGGCGAATCGATGGCGCACCTCAAGTACCGCTACTTCGCCAAGCTCTGCCGGGCCGCGGGCGACGAAGCGAGCGCGCGGGTGTTCGAGGACACCGCCGACCAGGAGGTGCAGCACGCCTTCGGCCACCTCGATCTGCTCTACCCGGCGGCGGACATGACGCCGGCCAAGTGCCTGGCTCTGGCGATCGAGGGCGAGACCCACGAGTTCACCGAGATGTATCCGTCGTTCAGGATCGCCGCCGAGGCCGAGGGCCAGCACCTGGCGGTGGCGGAGATCGACGAGCAGATCGCCGAGTCGAAGGAGCACGCCGCCCGCTTCGCGCAGACGCTGGCGCGGGCCGCCAAGCGCTTCGCCGCGCTGGCCCGGGTCGAGGAACGCCACGCCGGCCACTACCGCGCCCGTCTCGACCAGCTTCCCGCCTGACCCACATTCAATGGAGATCGAAATGAAACAATATCAATGCATCGTTTGCGGCTACTTCTACGACGAAAACCTCGGCGACCCCGAGCACGGCATCGCCGCCGGCACCCGCTGGCAGGACGTGCCCGGCGACTGGAGCTGCCCCGACTGCGGCGTGGCCAAGAGCGATTTCGAGATGGTCGAACTGGCGTGAGCGAGACCATCGTCATCATCGGCAGCGGCCTCGCGGGCATCACCGTCGCCCGCGAGCTGCGCCGGATCGAGCGCGAGCGGCCGGTGGTGGTCGTCAGCGCGGACGACGGCGGCTTCTATTCCAAGCCCGGCCTGTCCAACGCGCTGGCGGCCGGCAAGAGCGCCGCCCAACTGCTGCTGACGCCGCCGGCGCAGCTCGCGGCCCAGCTCGGCGTCGAGCTGCGCGCCCATACCCGGGTCGAGCGCATCCTGCCCGCCGAACACCTGCTGCAAACCGGCGCCGGTCCCTTGCCCTACCGCAAGCTGGTGCTGGCCATGGGCGCCCATCCGATCCGCCTGCCGCTGCGCGGCGACGGGGCCGGCCGGGTGCTGTCGGTAAACAACCTGGCCGACTACGCCGCGTTTCGCTGCGCGCTCGATGGCAAGTCGCGTCTGGCGATACTCGGCGCCGGACTGATCGGCTGCGAATTCGCCAACGATCTCCTCGCCGCCGGCGCCGAGTTTGAAGTCGAGGTCTTCGATCCCGCGCCCCAGCCCTTGGGCCGCCTGTTGCCGCCGAAGGCAGCCGCCTTCTTCCGCGAGCGGCTGGAGGCCGCGGGAGTGCGCTTCCACCTGGCGACCGGCATCGACGAGGTCAGAGAGGATGGCGGCCGCCTGCGTCTCATGGACGGGCGAGCCGGAGCACATACGGCCACGCATACGGCCGATCTGGTGCTCTCCGCGGTGGGCCTCAGTCCCGCCGTGGAGCTCGCCCGTGCGGCCGGACTCGCCGTGGGCCGCGGCATCCGCGTCGACAGGACGCTGGCGAGTTCCGACCCGGATATTCACGCGCTGGGCGATTGCGCCGAGGTCGAAGGCCGGGTTCTGCCCTTCGTCGTGCCGATCATGCAGCAGGCGCGTGCGCTGGCGAAGACGCTCGCCGGCAATCCGACCGAGGTCGTCTATCCGGCGATGCCGGTGGTGGTGAAGACGCCCGCCTGTGCCGCGGTGGTCTGCCCGCCGCCGCCGGATGTGCACGGCGTCTGGCGCGAGCAGGCCGACGCAGGTGGTGTCAGGGCGTTGTTCGAGGATGCCGCCGGCACCGCGATCGGCTTCGCCCTGGTGGGCGGAGCGGTCCGGGAGAAGCAGGCGCTCTCGGCAAAGATGCCGGCGTGGCTGTGAACGAAACCGTCACTTTGCGGCGGCGCGCTTCTTTGCCGCGGGTTTTTTCGGGGCGGCAGCCTTGACCGCCTTGGCCGGCGCGGAGGACTCTGCGGCGGCTGCCGCTTTGGGCGTTTCGACCTCCTTGGCCGAGCCCTTCGCCGCCTTCGGCGCCCTGGGCTCGAACTCGAAGCCGACCTTGCCGTCGGCGCCGCGCACCAGGAAGGCGGAGAACTTGCGCTTGGTGCGCGAGGAGACGAAGCCCTTCAACAGATCGGTCCGGCCGCTATCGAGCAGCTTCTGCATCTGCGCGCGCTCCACCGGCTGCTGCAGGATGATCTTGCCCGAGCGGAAGTCGCAGCTCCGGGCCGGGCCGACCGACTTCTCGCAGACGTAGGCCATGCCGTGCTCGAAGACGCGGGCGCCGCACTTGGGACAGGCGCCCAGCGCCTCCTGGCCGCTGAAGTCCACCTCCTCGCCCTCGCCCTCCGCGCCGCCGTTGCCGAAGTCGAACTCGGGCTGGTTCTCCGCGTTCAGCTTGATCATCGCCGCGAAGGGCCGGCCCATCTTGCTGCGGAAACCCTGCAAGGGGCCGACGACGCGCTGCTCCAGCAGCTCCTCGACCTCCTCGGGCTCGTACTGGCGGCCGGCGACCACCTTCCACAGCGAAAAGTCGCAAGACTTGCACTGGAACTTCTTGTAGTTCTCCTGGATCACGCCGCCGCACGAAGGACACGGCGTTCTCAGCGTGCTGAAGGCCTCGTCGGGAATCTCGCCGGTCTTGATGCGCTCGACCATCACCCGCGCCTGCTCGGCGATGTGCTCCATGAATTCGTCGCGCGCCAGCTCGCCGGTCTCCATCTGGCGCAGCTGGTGCTCCCAGTGGCCGGTGAGCTCGGGCGAATGCAATTCGTCGACGCCGAGCTTGGAGAGCGCGAACAACAGCGAGAAGGCCTTCGCCGTCGGCTGCAGCTCGCGGCCGTTGCGATGCACGTATTCCTCGTTGATCAGGCCCTCGATGGTGGCGGCGCGGGTGGCCGGCGTGCCCAGGCCGCGCGCCGCCATGGCTTCGCGCAGCTCCTCGTCCTCGACCAGCTTGCCCGCCCCTTCCATCGCCGAGAGCAGCGTCGCCTCGTTGAAGCGCGGCGGCGGCTTGGTCTGGTTGGGCTTGACCAGGACGTCGTTGGCCCAGACCCGCTCGTTCTTGTCCACCGCCGGCAGCTGCGGCTTCTCGGCGTCGTCCTCGTCTTGCACTTCCTTGCCGTACACCGTGAGCCAGCCGGCGGCGACCAGCACCTTGCCCTCGGTCTTGAACGGCTCGCCCTCGACCCGGGTGATGCGCGTGGTGACGTTGTATTCGGCGGCCGGGTAGAAGATGGCGAGGAAGCGCTTGGCGACCAGGTCGTAGAGCTTCTGCTCGGCGTCGGACAGGCTCTTGGGCATCTGCGCCGTGGGGATGATGGCGAAGTGGTCGGAGATCTTGGCGTTGTTGAAGATGCGCTTGTTCGGATGCACCCAGCCGCCCTTCAGGATCTGCCCGGCGAAGGGCGCGTAGGGCGTGCCCGAGAAGGCCTGCAGCGTCTCCTTGACCGTGCCGATGTAGTCCTCGGGCAGCGCCCGCGCGTCGGTCCGCGGGTAGGTCAATACCTTGTGCTTCTCGTACAGCGCCTGGGCGATCGACAGCGTGGTCTTGGCGGAGAAGCCGAAGCGGCCGTTGGCCTCGCGCTGCAGCGAGGTGAGGTCGAACAAGAGCGGCGACAGTTGCGTCGTCGGCTTGCTCTCCTCGGTCACGACGCCGGGCTTGCCCAGGCACTTTTTGCGCAGCGCCTCTGCCGAGCCGACGTCCCAGAGGCGCTCGGGCCGGGCGTGCTCGTCGGCCTCGATCTTCTTGAACTTCTCGTCGAACCAGCGGCCGCGGTAGCTGCCGGCGACGGCGCCGAATTCGGCTTCGACCTCCCAGTAATCGCGCGCGACGAACTTGCGTATCCTCTCCTCGCGCTCGACCAGGATCGCCAGGGTCGGCGTCTGCACGCGGCCCACCGGCGTCTTGTGGAAGCCGCCGCTCTTCGAGTTGAAGGCGGTCATGGCGCGGGTGCCGTTGATGCCGATCAGCCAGTCGGCCTCGGAGCGGCAGCGCGCGGCGTCGGCCAGCGGCTGCATCTCGGCGTCGGTGCGCAGGTGGGCGAAGCCCTCCTTGATCGCGCCCTGGGTCATCGACTGCAGCCACAGCCGGCGCACCGGCTTGTCGGTCTTGGCGTGCTGCTGCAGGTAGCGGAAGATCAGCTCGCCCTCGCGCCCGGCGTCGCAGGCGTTGATCAGGCCGGCGACGTCCTTGCGCTTGATCAGCCGGGTGAGCAGCTTCAGGCGGTCCTCGGTGCGCTCGATCGGGTTCAGGGAGAAGTGCGGCGGAATCACCGGCAGGTGGGCGAAGGACCACTTGCCGCGCTTGACCTCGTACTCCTCGGGCACCGTCAGTTCGAGCAGGTGGCCGATCGCCGAGGAGAGCACGTAGTCGTCGCTCTCGAAGTAATCGTTCTGCTTGGTGAAGCCGCCCAGGACGCGCGCGATGTCGGCGGCCACCGAGGGTTTTTCTGCAATGATCAGCTGTTTGCTCATTTAGAACGGGATTGCCGGAGAGCGCGCCCGACTCTGCCGCTGCAGGCGCGAAGCGCCGCATGATAAGCGCAGGGCGACGAAACTGGCAAGGCGGGGCGGTCGCACGGACTCAATGCACGTAGGGCTGATCTTCTTCTTCGGAGAGCAACTCCTCGAGCAGCAGGGTGTCGACCGCCTGGTGCCGCCGCCACATCACCATCAGGACGATGATTTTCAGCTTGGACAGCGAGACCGTCGTTTCGGGCAGCACCATCGCGCGTTCGATGATCATTTCCCTGAGCATGGCGTCGATGCCGCCGGCGTTTTCCAGAAAAACCAGGAAGCCCCGGCACTGCACCGGCAGCTTGGCCAGCTCCGTGGCGCAATACAGGCGCAGGGAGCGGGGGCCGGCGGGGCGTCCCTCATGCGCGACCTCGACCTCGGCCAGGCGCTCCAGTCCCGAGAGCCACTCCAGCGCCGCCGAGATGTCGTCCTGCTCGAAGCCGGCAGCGGAGAGCTTGCGCGCGAGCACCTCGGGCGCCGGACAGGCGTCGGGCTGGTAATAGGTTTCAAACAGATAGACGAGGATGTCGAACATGGCGGCAGTGTTCTCGGTCTTAATTGAGGCGCTGATAGCGGCCGCCGGGCAGGCTGGCGACGTGGCCTTCGAGCTCCAGTTGCAACAGCATGGCAAGAAGCGCATCGGGCGTCAAGCCGGCACGGGCGGCGAGGACGTCGAGGGTGCAAGGATCCCGGCCCAAGGCCGAGAGCAGCGCATCGGCCGCGGGTGCGGCGGCGGGGGCCGGTTCAGCCGGTCTCGCCGAGGCCCAGCCCAGCTCTTCGAGCACGTCGCCGGCCGCGTCGACCAGCTTCGCGCCCTGACGGATCAGCTGGTGGCAGCCCTTGGACAGCGGCGAATGGATCGATCCCGGAATGGCGAACACCTCCCGTCCGGACTCTGCCGCCAGCCGGGCGGTGATCAGCGAACCGCTCTTCGCCGCCGCCTCGACCACCAGGCAGCCGCGCGACAGGCCGGCGATCAGGCGGTTGCGGCGCGGGAAGTTGCCGGGCAGGGGCGGCGTGCCGAGCGGAAATTCGGAGAGGATCGCGCCGCGCTCGCCGATCGCGTGGGCCAGCTCCCGGTTCCGGGCGGGATAGATGCGGTCGGCGCCGGTGCCGATCACCGCGATGGTGTGGCCGCCGGCCTTCAGGGCGCCGCGATGCGCCGCCGCGTCGATGCCCAGCGCCAGGCCGCTGACGATGGTGAAACCCGCCGCGGCCAGCTCGCCGGCGAAGGCGACGGCGTTGGCCTCTCCCTGCGGAGTGGGATTGCGGCTGCCGACGATCGCCAGGCAGCGTTCGTTCAGCAGCGAGGCCTCGCCCTTCAGGTAGATCAGCGTCGGCGGATCGGCGCACTCCAGCAGCGCCTGCGGATAGTCGGCATCGGCCAGGGTCAGGATGCGGTTGCCGGGCGAGGCGGCCCAGGTCACCGCCGCTTCGATCTCGGCGGCACCGTCGAAGGCCAGCAGGCGTTCGGCCGGAGCGGCTCCGACGACGCCGGCCAGCGCCTTCATGCCGGCAGCGAAGATCGCCTCGGGCAGACCGAAGGCCTGGAGCAGACGGCGCTGGGTCTCGCCGCCGACGCCCGGCGCCAGCGTCAGCCGCAGCCAGGGGGCGAGGCTGCCGTCGGCCGCCACGAACTCAGGGATTGCGGACGATATCGCCGGCCGACACCGGTCGGGTGGAATTCATCACCAGCGCGTAGGAGACCCGGTCGAAGACGCGGAACACGAACAGCAGGCCGTTCTTCTCGTCGGGCAAGCGATAGGTCTTGCTCTTGCCGTCGAAGCGGTCGCTGATCAGCGCGCCGCTGCTGTAGATCGCCAGCACGTCGCCGACCTCGAGGCCGTCCTTGCTGCCGCGCGACAGCGCCACGATCGAATCGGTGCCGCCGACGCCGACGCCGTCGTAGATGGAAATGATGCGGCCGTCGATCGGCTTGTCCGGCGCGTGCGGCACGTAATGGAGGGTGCCGGTCCGGACGGCCGGCACCAGGCGGTCGTCGCGGCCGATCTCCTGGCGCGAGCTGAGGATGGCGACGGTGCTCGGCTCTCCCGCGCTGACGACGCGCGCGGTGCCGAGATAGACCGCCTCGTAGCCGAGCGTTTCGTGGCTTTCCGGATCGATCAGCGCCTTGCCCGGGCGATAGACCTGCCACAGCTCGGCCGGCGTCTTGATGCCGGTGACATAGACCGTGTCGCCGGCGCCGGCATAGACGCGGTCGCCCCGGATGGCGATGACGCGCGGCGCCTGATCGAGGGCGTGGGCCTCGACCACCAGCGGTTCCGAGAGGAAGGGCTCGATATCCTTCTGGGGAATGCTGGGAATCGCGTCCCGGTTCTTCGTCGAATAGATGCGCGGTTCGAGCTTGTCCACCGGCTCCGCCGCCGCCTCGATCTTCAATTGCGGCCGGCCGCTGCTGGTGTCGAGCACCACCACCTGGCCGGGATAGATGAGATGCGGATTCCTGATCTGATCGCGGTTAAAGCCCCAGATTTCCGGCCAGCGAAAGGGATCCTTGAGGAATTTCGCGGCGATGCCCCAGAGCGTGTCGCCGGGCACGACGACGTGGCGCGCGGGCGCGTCCGCGGCCAGTTGCACCGCTTGCGGCGCCTGCCCCTGGTCGGCCAGGGACGACCGGACGGGCAGCAGCAGGCTTGAAAAAATCAGGAACAGCGCAGATATAATGCGGAACATCGTGGCACCTCGCCGGTCGTGCGCAATCGTATGCAGCGTGCGATTTTGCATGTAATTCCCCGATCCGGCAACTGCAACCCCCTGACAGCACAAGCCCATGGCCCTACTGCCCATCCTGATCTACCCCGATCAGCGCTTGCACAAAATCGCGGCGCCGATCGAGCGCGTCGACGCCGAAGTCCGACGGCTCGCCGCCGACATGGCCGAGACCATGTACGCCGCGCCCGGCGTCGGTCTGGCCGCGACCCAGGTCGATGTGCACCGCCGGCTGATCGTCATCGACGTCTCCGAGGACAAGTCGCAACTGCAGGTGTTCATCAATCCGGAGATCCTCGAGCGCGAGGGCGAATGCGAAGGCGAGGAGGGCTGCCTGTCGGTGCCGGGCATCTACGATTCGGTCAGCCGCAGCGCCTGGATCCGCGTGCGCGCGCTGGATCTCTCCGGCCAGCCCTTCGAACTGGAAGCCGAGGGCATGCTGGCGGTGTGCATACAGCACGAGATGGACCATCTGCAGGGCAAGGTGTTCGTCGAATATCTGTCGCGCCTGAAGCAGACGCGGATCAAGAGCAAGTTCATCAAGCAGCACGCCCGGATCACCGCTTGAACATCGTCTTCGCCGGCACCCCGGAATTCGCCGCGGCGGCGCTCTCGGCCATCCTCGCCGCCGGCCACCGGGTGGCGCTGGTGCTCACCCAGCCGGACCGGCCGGCCGGCCGCGGCATGAAGCTCGCCGCGAGCGCCGTGAAGCGACTCGCGCTGCAGCACGGCCTGCCCGTCTATCAACCGGAGCGGCTGAGAGATCCGGCCAGTCACGAACCGATCCGCGCCGCCGGCGCCGACCTGATGGTGGTGGCGGCCTACGGCCTGATCCTGCCGCAAGCGGTGCTAGCCCTGCCGCGCCTGGGCTGCATCAACATCCACGCCTCGCTGCTGCCGCGCTGGCGCGGTGCGGCGCCGATCCAGCGGGCGATCCTGGCCGGCGATCGCGACACCGGCATCACCCTGATGCAGATGGACGCCGGCCTCGACACCGGGGCGATGCTGCTGCAGCGCTCGCTCGCGATCGAGCCGACCGACACCGCCGCGACGCTGCACGACAAGCTCGCCGCGCTGGGCGCCGCGCTGATCGTCGAAGCGCTGGGGCAGCCCGGGTCATTGGTTCCCGTCCCCCAGCCGGCCGAGGGTGTCTGCTACGCCGCGAAGATTTCCAAGGCCGAGGCGGCGTTGGACTGGCGCCGGCCGGCCACCGAGCTGGCGCGCCAGGTGCGGGCCTTCGATCCCTTCCCGGCCGCCAGCGCAACGATCCGGGAGACGCCGCTGAAGATCTGGCGGGCGGGCGTGGCGGCGAACGCCGCCTCGGGCGCGCCGGGCGAGGTGCTCTCGGTCGATGATGCCGGCATCGTCGTCGCCTGCGGCGACGGCGCGCTATGCCTGACCGAGCTGCAGAAGCCCGGCAGCCGGCGCCTGACGGCCGGAGAGTTCCTGCGCGGCTTCGCGCTCAATCCGGGCGAGATTTTTTCTCCCGGCGCCTGAATCCGCCCGGGGCCGTCGGGCAGACACCGTCTGCTACGATGACGCCGATGCCAGACCATCCCCTTCCCCCAGACTCCCTCGCGCACGCGCTCGATCTCGCCGCGACGGCGATCGCCGCGGTGTTCGCCGGACGCAACCTCGACGCGGCGCTGGCCGCCTGCTGGCGCAGCCATCCCGATCTGGCCGGGCCGAGCCGCGGCGCGGTGCAGGATCTCGCCTACGGCGCGCTGCGCCGCTACGGCCGGGGCGACTTCCTGCTCAACCGGCTGTTGCGCGAACCGCTCAGGGAGGCGCGCCTGCGCGCCTTGCTGCTGGCGGCGCTGTATCGGCTCGACGCCCGGCCCGAGGACGGCCACACCACGGTCGATCAGGCGGTGGCCGCCGCGGCACGCATCGGTCGCGGCCGGTTCAAGGCGCTGGCCAACGCGCTGCTGCGCAACTACCTGAGACGGCGCCCGGAACTGGAGGCCGCGGCCGACGCCGACCCGCTCGCCCGCCATCAGCATCCGCTGTGGTGGATCGCGGCGCTGCGCGAGAACTACCCGGCGCAGTGGCAAGACATTCTCGCCGCCGGCAACGCCCGCCCGCCGCTGAGCTTGCGGGTCAACCGCCGGCGCGGCGATGTCGCCGCCTGTCTCGCCGCGTTTGCCGCGGCCGGCATCGCCGCGCGCGCCCTCGACGAGAGCGCCATCCTGGTGGACAAGCCCGTGCCGGTGGAGCGGCTGCCGGGCTTCGGCGAGGGCCGGCTCTCGGTCCAGGACTGGGGCGCGCAGCGGGCAGCGGTGCTGCTCGGCGCCGGCGACGGCATGCGCGTGCTCGACGCCTGCGCCGCCCCCGGCGGCAAGAGCGCGCATATTCTGGAACTGGCCGACGCCGACCTGCTGGCGCTCGACGCCGACGCCGGCCGCACCGCGCGCATCGCCGAGAACCTGAGCCGTCTCGGCCTCGCGGCCGCCATCCGGACCGCGGACTGCCGGAAGACCGACGACTGGTGGGACGGCCGGCCGTTCGAGCGCATCCTGGCCGACGTCCCCTGCTCGGCCTCGGGCGTGGTGCGTCGCCATCCCGACATCAAGTGGCTGCGGCGCGAGGCCGACCTCGCCGGTTTCGGCCGCACCCAGGCCGAGATCGCCGATGCGCTGTGGCGCGTACTCGCTCCCGGTGGCAGAATGCTCTACTGTACCTGTTCGCTTTTCCCGCAGGAAAATGCGCAGCAGGTCGCCGCTCTCGCTGCGCGCCACGCCGATGCGCTGCTCGTTCCGATCGGCACAGGGGGGGCACCACAAGGGCAAACCGGTTGGCAACTCGTGCCGCAAGCGGAACATGACGGTTTCTTCTATGCACTGCTGCAAAAGCGCGGCTGAACCCGTTCGCCATTCGCTACGCCGGCCGCGCTGGCTGCTGGTCGTGCTGGCCCTGATCTGCCTGCCGCTGCACGCCCGGGCAGGCACGATCGAGCCGGTCAGCGCCCACTTGAGCGCGGGCGACAACTCCTACCTGCTCAGCGCGGAGTTCAAGGTCGAGCTCGGCCCCCATCTCGAGGAGGCCGTCTCGCGCGGCATGCCGCTCTATTTCCTGCTCGAGTTCAATCTGACGCGCAACCGCTGGTACTGGGCGAACGAGCATATCGCCAGCAAGACCATCAACTACCGCCTGTCCTACGACGCCCTGACGCGCCAGTACCGGCTCGCCAACGGCCCGCTGTACCAGAACTTCGCCAGCCTGGGCGAAGCGCTGCGCGTCATGTCGCGCGTCTTCGCCCTGCCGGTGGTCGCCAAGAGCGCGGTCAAGGAGGGCGACACCTACCAGGCGGAGCTGCGCCTGTCGCTCGACCGCCAGCAACTGCCCAAGCCCTTCCAGGTCGACGCCATCGCCAACAGCGACTGGCAGATCGACGCGCAGACCCTGCACTGGCAGTTCGTTCCCGGAGCCGCGGATGAAGGGCACGCGCCGAAATGAAGATCCTGGTCATCGTCGCCGCCGCGGTCGCCGCGATCATGCTCTTCCTGCTGGCCTCGGCCAGCGCCAACACGGCGCTGTTCGCGCGCGACTATCCGCTGCTGCTCGGCCTCAACGCGGTGATCGCGGTGGCCCTGCTGGCGCTGGTGGTGGTGCAGTTGTTCGCCCTGTGGCGCGAATATCGGCAAGGGGTGTTCGGTTCGCGCCTGAAGTCGCGCCTGCTCCTGATGCTGGCCTTGATGGCGGTGCTGCCCGGCGCCCTGGTGTATGCGGTGTCGATGCAGTTCGTGGTCAATAGCATCGAGTCCTGGTTCGACGTGCGCGTCGAGTCGGCCCTGGAAGGCGGGCTGGACCTCGGCCGCAACGTGCTCGACAGCCTGCTCGGCGAACTGGCGGACAAGGCGCGCAACATGGCGCTCGACCTGGGCGACCCACAGTCGGACAGTCCGGCGCGGCTGAACCGGATGCGCGAGCAGGCCGGCGCGCAGAGCGCGACGCTGTTTTCGGCCGGCGGCCGGGTGCTGGCGACCAGCTCGGGCGAGATCGGCCAGCTGCTGCCCGAGTTGCCCAACGCCGTGCAGTTGCGCCAGGTGCGGCAGGGGCGCGGCCTGTCGCTGATCGAGGGCGACGCCGCGACCGGCCTCACCCTGCGCGTGCTGGTGCCGGTCACCGGCGGCGCGCTGTCGGTGGAGACGCGCGTGCTGCAGCTCACCCAGGCGGTGGCGCCCTCGATCGCCCGCAGCGCGGGGATCGTGGAGGCGGCCCACCGCGACTATCAGGAACTGTCGCTCGGCCGCGAGGGGCTGAAGCATATCTACGTCCTGACCCTGACCCTGACCCTGCTCCTGGCGCTGTTCGCCGCCATCGCGCTGGCCTTCTTCCTGGCGCAGCGGCTGGCGGCCCCGTTGTTGATCCTGGCCGAGGGCACCCAGGCGGTGGCGGCGGGCGACTTCTCGCCGCGCGCCGCGCTGGAGACGCCCGACGAACTGGGCGTGCTGACGCAATCGTTCAACCGCATGACGCGCCAGCTGGACGACGCCCGGCGCGAGGCGGATCGCCACCGGGCCGGACTGGAGGCGGCGCGGGCCTACCTGGAGAGCGTCCTGGCCAACCTCTCGGCGGGGGTGCTGGCCTTCGACCGCGACTTCCTGCTGCGCGCCGCCAATCGCGGCGCCTACGCCATCCTGGGCGATGATCTGACCGCGGTGGCGGGACTGCCGCTCGACCAGTGGCCGGGCCACGACGAGCTCAAGACGGCGATCCGCGAGGGCTTCGAGCACGCCGGCGAATGGCAGCAGCAGATCGAAATCGAACGCCAGGCGGCGGCACCGCAGGTGCTGCTGCTGCGCGGCTCGACCCTGCCCGAGGCGGGCGGCGGCGGCCTGGTGGTGGTCTTCGACGACATCACCTACCTGATCGCGGCGCAACGCTCGGCGGCCTGGGGCGAGGTGGCGCGCCGTCTCGCCCACGAGATCAAGAATCCGCTGACGCCGATCCAGCTCTCGGCCGAGCGCCTGCAGCACAAGCTCGCGGACAAGCTCGACCCGGATGCGCGCGAACTGCTCGAGCGGGCGACCCGGACCATCGTCAATCAGGTCGAGGCGATGAAGAGCATGGTCAACGACTTCCGCGACTACGCGCGCTCGCCGCCGCCGCAATTGCGCTCGCTCGACCTCAACGCCCTGGTGGGCGAGGTGCTGACGCTCTACGAGACCTCTCAGGTCAGGATCCTGGCCGAGCTGTCCGCCGATCTGCCCCGGGTCTCGGGCGACGAGACCCAGCTGCGCCAGGTGATCCACAATCTGCTGGCGAACGCGGCGGACGCGCTGCAGGAAGAGCCGCGGCCCGAGATCCTGGTGACGACGAGGCAGGAGGGCAGGGCGGCGCTGCTCTCGGTACGCGACAACGGCGGCGGCTTTCCCTCGCCGATCCTGGCGCGCGCTTTCGAGCCCTACGTCACCACCAAAGTCAGGGGCACGGGCCTGGGTCTGGCGATCGTCAAGAAGATCATCGACGAACATCACGGCGAGATCAGGATCGCCAATCGGTCGCCGCGCGGCGCCGAGGTGACGATCCGCCTGCCGCTGGCGGCAGGCGACGAGCCGGCGAACGCCCCTTCATTTAGCCAATATCATTGACGGAAGCTATGTCTCAAATACTGGTGGTCGACGACGAAATGGGCATCCGCGAGTTGCTCTCGGAGATTTTGCGCGACGAAGGCTACGACGTGGTGCTGGCCGGCAGCGCCGCCGCCGCACGCGCCGCGCGGGAGGCGGAGCGTCCCGACCTGGTGCTGCTCGACATCTGGATGCCCGACAGCGACGGCATCACCCTGCTGAAGGAGTGGGCCGGCACCGGCAAGCTCAACATGCCGGTGATCATGATGTCCGGTCACGGCACCATCGACACGGCGGTGGAGGCGACCAGGATCGGCGCGATGGATTTCCTGGAGAAGCCGATCGCCCTGCAAAAGCTGCTCGCCGCGGTCAAGCGCGCGCTGGCCAAGGCGCCGGTCGCCGCGACCGCCAGCCTTTCCCTGGCCGCCTTCGGGCGCTCGGCGCCGCTGCGGGATCTCAAGCGGCGGCTCGAACAACTGGCCGCCAAGAGCCGCATCGTGATGCTCAAGTCGGCGCCGGGCGGCATCGTCGAATTGGCCGCGCGCACCCTGCACGTGCCGGGCAAGTCCTGGATCGACTTGTCCCAGGACAGCGCACCCCTGACCCTGGAAATATTGCAGGGCGCGGCCGGCGGCGTGCTCTACGCGGAGGAACTCGGCCGCCTGAGCCGCCTGCAGCAAAAGAATCTGCTGTTCGCCGCCGAACGGCTGGAGAAGTTCGGTCTGCATCTGGCGGCGGCCACCGCGCTCGACAACGCGGCGCTGCTGGCGCAGGGCTGGGAAGAAACGCAGCTCGAACGCCTGTTCTCGGTCTGGCTGGGTGCGCCGACGTTGTTCGAACTGCGCGACGAGATTCCTGAGATTTCCGTCCATCTGCTCACGCACCTTTGCGAAGCCGGTGAAATCGCGCCGCGCCGCTTGTCCACCGGCGCCCTGAACGCCCTGCGCCAGCACCTCTGGCCGGGCGGCTACGGCGAACTGAAGGGCGCGGTCAAGTCGCTGGCGCTCACCGCCATCGAGGAGGAAATCACCGCCGAGGACGTGGCCCGCCTGCTCGCCCCCAATGTCGCCCTGGAATCCGCCGCGCTCGGCGGCTTGAACAGCGACGTCATGGCGCTGCCATTGCGCGAGGCGCGCGAGGTCTTCGAGCGTCT
>JAJZPJ010000171.1 GCA_021811225.1 Pseudomonadota bacterium | reverse complement strand
ATGGTCGCCAGCCTGCCCACCGCGTCGGTCGAGGAGAGCAGCCGGTCGCGCAGGCGCACCTCGCCGTTCTTGAACTTGATCGCCTTGGCGCGCAGCATGGTGTGCGGGAAATCGAGATTCCACGGGTGCGGCGGCACGTAGGGACACTTGGTCATGTAGCACAGGTCGCACAGATAGCACTGATCCACGACCTTGTGGAAATCCCGGTGGGCGACGCCGTCGATCTCGCCGCTCTCGGTCGCGTCCACCAGATCGAACAGCGTCGGGAAGGCGTTGCACAGCGAGACGCAGCGGCGGCAGCCGTGGCAGATGCCGAAGATGCGTTCCAGCTCCTGCGAGCAGGCGGCCTCGTCGTAATACTCGTCGCTCCGCCAGGGTATCGGATGGCGGGTCGGTGCCTCGAGGTTGCCTTCGCGCGTGCTCATGGAATTCTCCGGATAGGGAAGGGGCAAGCCCCGCAAGGGAACCCGCCCCTTTGCAGGTCTTGCCGTTCAGTCGACCAGCTGGTCGATGGCTTTCTGGTAACGGTTGGCGTGGGAGCGCTCCGCCTTCGCCAGCGTCTCGAACCAGTCGGCGATCTCGTCGAAGCCCTCGGCCCGGGCCGCCTTGGCCATGCCCGGATACATGTCGGTGTATTCGTGGGTCTCGCCGGCCACCGCGGCCTTCAGGTTGTTCCGGGTCGAGCCGATCGGCAGGCCGGTGGCCGGATCGCCGACCGCCTCCAGGTATTCCAGATGCCCGTGGGCGTGGCCGGTCTCGCCTTCGGCGGTGGAACGGAACAGCGCCGCCACGTCGTTCTGGCCTTCGATGTCGGCCTTGTTGGCGAAATAGAGGTAGCGGCGATTCGCCTGGGATTCGCCGGCGAAAGCCGCCTTCAGGTTTTCTTCGGTCTTAGATCCTTTGAGTTGCATAGCCAATCTCCTTGTCAGTGTGGAACCATCCGTCATTCCCGCTCATACTCCAACCGCGACGAGAATGTCATAATCCTAGCCAGCGGAGCGGCAACAATCCAATTGATTATCGCAATCCCAACGATAGCCACCGGCTATCCCGGTTCGAGCTTAGAATTCGCTGTTCATTACGCAAGGAGATTCAAATCATGGCTGTACTCGTCGGCAAGCCCGCTCCTGATTTCACCGCCACCGCCGTTCTCGGCAACAACGAGATCAAGGACGTCACCTTTTCCAAGATCGCCAAGGGCAAGTACGCCGTGGTGTTCTTCTATCCGCTCGACTTCACCTTCGTCTGCCCGTCCGAACTGATCGCCTTCGATCATCGCCTGGACGAATTCAAGAAGCGCAAGGTCGAGGTCATCGGCGTCTCGATCGATTCGCAATTCACCCACCTCGCATGGAAGAACACGCCGGTGGACAAGGGCGGCATCGGCCAGGTGAAATACACCCTGGTCGCCGACGTCAAGCACGAGATCTGCCAGGCCTACGACGTCGAGTCGGCGGGCGGCGTCGCCTTCCGCGGCTCCTTCCTGATCGACAAGGCCGGCGTGGTCCGCCACCAGGTGGTCAATGATCTGCCGCTCGGCCGCGATATCGACGAGATGCTGCGCATGGTCGATGCCCTGCAGTTCAACGAGGAGCACGGCGAGGTCTGCCCCGCCGGCTGGAAGAAGGGCAAGCCCGGCATGGACGCATCCACCGCCGGTGTCGCCAAGTTCCTGGCCGAGCACGCCAAGGAACTGTAAGCGGCTTCGCATCGGGAGCGGCGGTATCGCTCCCGCGTCCGCATTTCACGACGGCGGAAAGCCGGCGTCATTGCTGCAGACGAAGCACGCCGCCCATCGCGCTCGCGACAGCGGGATGATGGCTAGCGGCGGCGCCAGGCCACCTCACTGATAGACGATGCTGACGTTGGCCGGCGTCAGCCAGTCGCCCAGCGCAGCGAGCAGCGCATCGTCCAGGCGCACCCGCCAGCTGTCGGGCAGCCCCAGCTCCACCTCGGCCTCGCCGTTCCGGTATTTCAGGCGCACCGGGCAGGCGCCGCCGCTCGCGCGGTAGGGGGCGAGCAGCGCGCGCAGCTTCTCGGCGTTCGACTCGCCGTTCATCGCCAGATAGAGCCCCTTGGCGTAACGGCCGCGCGCATCGGCCAGGGTGAGCAGCGTCTCGGCGACCACGCGCAGGCCGCCGGAGAAATCGTCGCGCTGGACGCGGCCCTCGACCAGCAGCAGCTCGTCCTCCTTGATCTTGGCGCGCTCGGCCTCGAACAGCTCGTTGAACACCGAGATCTCGACCTGGGCGCTGGCGTCGTCGAGCATCACGATGGCCATCTTGCCGCGCCGGGTCATCTGCGTGCGCACCGACACCACGACGCCGGCCATCAGCGTGTTCTCGCGGCTCGCCTCCAGCTGGGCCAGCGACTTCCTGACGATGGGCGCCAGTTCGGCGCGATGGGCGTTGAACGGGTGGCCGGAGAAGAAGAAGCCCAGGGCCTGCTTCTCGTTCAGGAGGCGCTCGCGCTCGCTCCAGGGCCGCGTGCACACGTAATCCGGGCTGTCGTCGCCGTCGCCGAACAGGCCGCCTTGCAGCGCGTGCTTCTCGGCCTGCTCGGCCGCGCTCAGCATCACCCCGACCGAGGCCAGCAGGCGGGCGCGGTCGGCGTCGACCGAGTCGAAGGCGCCGGCGCGGATCAAGGCCTCGATCACCCGGCGGTTGGCCACGCGCTTGTCGATGCGGCGGCAGAAGTCGTAGAGGTCGCGGAACGGGCCGTCGCGCTCCCGGGCGCGCAGGATCGCGCCCAGCGCCGCTTCGCCGGTGCCCTTGATCGCGCCCAGGCCGTAGCGGATGGTCTGGGCATCGACCGGCTCGAAGCGCACCTGGCCGCTGTTGATGTCGGGCGGCAGGAAGCGGATGCCGTTGTCCAGCGCGTCCTGGTAGAACAGATGCACCTTGTCGGTGTCGGCCAGTTCCGAGCTCATCGTCGCCGCCATGAAGGCCGCCGGATGGTAGTGCTTGAGCCAGCCGGTCTGGAAGGCGATCAGCGCGTAGGCGGCGGAGTGCGACTTGTTGAAGCCGTACTCGGCGAACTTCTCCATCAGGTCGAACAGATGCGTGGCGAGCGATTCTTCGACGCCGCGCCCGGTCGCGCCCTCGGTGAAGATGGCGCGCTGCTGCGCCATCTCCTCGGCCTTCTTCTTGCCCATCGCGCGGCGCAGCAGGTCGGCGCCGCCCAGGGTGTAGCCGGCGAGGATCTGCGCCACCAGCATCACCTGCTCCTGGTACACGATGACGCCGTAGGTGGGCTTCAACACCGGCTCCAGGTCGGGGTGGAAATACTCCGCCTTGGCGCGGCCGTTCTTGCGGTTGATGAAGTCGTCCACCATCCCCGACTGCAGCGGTCCGGGGCGGTTCAGCGCCATCAGGGCGATGATGTCCTCGAAGCTGTCGCCCTTCAGGCGCCGCTCCAGGTCCTTGGCCGAGCGCGATTCCGACTGGAACACCGCGGTGGTGTTGCCGGCAGCGAACAGCGCGAAGGTGGCCTTGTCGTCGAGCGGGATGTCCTCCAGGCGGAAGTCCTTGAGTTCCGGATTCAGGCGGCGCACCGAATTGACCGCCTCGTCGAGGATGGTCAGCGTCCGCAGGCCGAGGAAGTCGAACTTGACCAGGCCGACGCGCTCGACGTCGTCCTTGTCGAACTGGCTCACCACCGACTGGTTGTCGCCGTCTACCGCGCCCTGGGGCGAGTACAGCGGGCAGAAGTCGGTGAGCTTGCCCGGCGCGATCAGCACGCCGCCCGCGTGCATGCCGACGTTGCGCGTCAGGCCCTCCAGGCGCACCGCCAGATCCCAGAGCTGGCGCAGCTCCTCCTCGCGGAGGATGCGCTCGTTGATCAGCGGCTCCTGCTCGCGCGCCTTCTCCAGGGTGATGCCCAGCTCGTTGGGGATCAGCTTGGCGAACTGGTCGACGAAGTTGAACGGCAGGTCGAGCACGCGGCCGACGTCGCGGATCACCGCCTTGGCCGCCAGCGTGCCGAAGGTGACGATCTGCGAGACGGCGTGGGCGCCGTAGCGCTTCTTGACGTAATCGATCACCCGGTCGCGGCCGTCCTGGCAGAAGTCGATGTCGAAGTCGGGCATCGAGACGCGCTCGGGATTCAGGAAGCGCTCGAACAGCAGGTCGTAGCGCAGCGGATCGAGATCGGTGATCAGGAGGCTGTAGGCCACCAGCGAGCCCGCGCCCGAGCCGCGTCCGGGGCCGACCGGGACGCCGTTCTGCTTGGCCCACTGGATGAAGTCGGCGACGATCAGGAAGTAGCCGGAGAAGCCCATCTGCACGATGGTGTGGATCTCCAGTTCGAGCCTTGCCCGATACTGCGGCCGCTTTTCCTCGCGCAGCGCGGCGTCGGGAAAGAGCTGGCGCAGGCGCAGCTCCAGCCCCTCGGCCGACTGCTGCGCCAGGTACTCGTCGATGGTCAGCCCGGGCGGCGTCGGCGAGGGCGGCAGCTTGCTCTTGCCCAGCTCGATCGTCAGGCTGCAGCGCCGGGCGATCTCCACCGAGTTCTCCAGCGCCTCGGGCAGGTCGGCGAACAGCTCCGCCATCTCGGCCTGCGACTTGAAGTACTGCTCGTCACTGAAGGCCTTGGGGCGGCGCGTGTCGGCCAGCACGTAGCCCTCGGCGATGCACACGCGCGCCTCGTGGGCGGTGAAGTCCTCGCGCTCGATGAACTGCACCGGATGGGTGGCCACCAGCGGCAGGCCCAGGCGGCCGGCGAGGCTCACGGTGAGGGCGCCCAGCAGCTCGGCGTTGGCCTGGCCGTAGCGCTGCAGCTCCAGATAGAAGCTGTCGGGAAACAGCCGCGCCCAGCGGCGCGCGCTGCTCTCGGCCTGCGCCTCCTTGCCGGAGAGCAGCAGTTGCCCGATCTCGCCCAGATGGGCGCCGGAGAGCGCGATCAGCCCGCGATTGTCGCCCGTCTCCAGCAGCGCGCGCGGGATCTCGGCGCGGCCCTGGCGGCGGGATCCCAGCTGGGCCGCGGTGAGCAGTTCGCACAGGCGCAGGTAGCCGTCGCGGTTCCTGGCCAGGAGCAGCAGGCGGCTGCCGCCCTCGCGCGCCGGATCGCGGGATTCGCCCGCCAGCGGGTCCTCCGCCACCCAGGCGTCGCAGCCGATGATCGGCTTGATCCCCGCCGAGCGCGCCGCCGAGTAGAACTTGACCATGCCGAACAGGTTGGCCAGATCGGTGAGCGCCAATGCCGGCATGGCGTCGGCCGCAGCGCGCGCCACCGCGGCATCGATGCGCACCATGCCGTCGCTGATCGAGTATTCGCTGTGCAGCCTGAGATGGACGAAGCGCGCTGAAGGCATAGACATTCATTTTACCCGTTCGCGCCCGGCGCAACGGGCGTCTCTGATCGCTATGCGCGCTCAGGGCAGGTCGAAGAGCAGCAGCTCGGACTCGGTATTGGCCGCGAGCGCGAGCGCGGTCTCGTCGGCGATCTTGGCGCCGTCGCCGCCGACGAGGCGCCGGCCATTGACCGTGAGCTCGCCGCCGACGAGATGCAGGTAGGCGCACCGGCCCGGCGCGAGGCTGTGGTTCAGCTTCTCGCCGGGCGCGAGCAGGCTGGCGTAGAGGCGCGCGTCCTGGTGGAGGCTGAGGCTGCCTTGGGCGCCGTCGGGCGAGGCGATCAGCAACAGACGG
>JAJZPJ010000170.1 GCA_021811225.1 Pseudomonadota bacterium | reverse complement strand
GCGAGGGCGGCAGCTGCGGCAAGTGCAAGCGGCCCCTGTTCGAAGGCCACCCGATCGAACTGAACGGCGGCAACTTCGACGCCCATGTCGGCCGCTCCGATCTGCCGCTGGTGGTGGACTTCTGGGCGCCCTGGTGCGGCCCCTGCCGGTCGATGGCGCCGGCCTTCGAGCAGGCCGCGCGCGCACTTGAGCCGCAATACCGGCTGGCCAAGGTGAATACCGAAAACGAGCCGCAGCTCGCGCAGCGCTTTGCCATCCGCAGCATCCCGACGCTGGCGCTGTTCCGGAACGGCCGCGAGGTGGCGCGCCAGGCCGGGGCGATGGACCAGGCGAGCCTGATCCGCTGGATCAAGTCCCAGGCTTGACCGGACCGCCCAGCGGCGCGAGTTCCAGCCGATCGCTTTGGGCCGCGCCAGTCGCCGGCTCGCCCGTCTTCGCCAGCGCGGCATTGGCCAACGCGAGGCGGCGCACCACCTTCGACACCAGCACCTGGCGGAAATGCTCCAGGCACTCCTCGGAAGACAAGGCCAGCGCGGAATTGGACACTTCGAGATAGGTGAGCGGCAAGAGCGTGGTCACCGTCGCCGAGCGCCTCGGATTGCCGCTGTCGAGATGGGCCATCTCGCCCACCACCTCGCCGGCGCCGAGCTGGGCGATGCGCCGGCCGGAAACGGACACCTCGACCTCGCCGCTGATGATCACGCCGAAGCTGTTTTCTTCGTCGCCTTCCCGCATCAGCTCGACCCGCCCCTCGATCTCGCGCCAGGTGCTGATGCGCAACACCTCCCACAGCTCGACGTCGCCGAAATCCCTGAAGAAGCTGAGGCGGCGCAGCGCCGTGAAGCGCGAGCGATCGACCGGCACGTAGTCGTCGTCTACGATCTGATAGCGCACCGCGGAGAGATCCTGCGCCATTTCGGCGCCACTGCCGTAGCGCGAATAGAGGTCCTTCTCCAGCGCCTTCCTGAGAATGCGGTCCAACACCGCCGGGATGTTGGGATTGAGCGAGGAGACGTCCGGCGCCTCGGCATTGATGATCTTGTAGATGAGCTGACTCTGGTTGGCGCCGCGGAAGGGCAGCCGCCCGGTCAGCAGTTGGTAGAGCACCACGCCGAGCGAGTACAGATCGGTCTTCTGGTTGAGCGGATGGCCCTTGATCTGTTCCGGCGACATGTAGGCCGGGGAGCCCACGCCCATGATGAAGGTCGAGTCGCGCTCGCTCTTCTTGGTGACGTCGAGGGAGAGGCCGAAGTCGGCGATCTTGACCTGGTCGTCGTTGCCGATCATGATGTTGGCGGGCTTGATGTCTCGGTGCACCACCCCTTGCCGATACGCATAGTCGAGCGCCAGACAGCACTTGAAGACGATGCCGATGACGCGATGGACGGGCAGCAGCCGGTCGACGCTGATGAACTCGTCGAGCGCCTGGCCCTCGACGTATTCCATCACCAGATAAGCCTCCTCGTCGGTGACCACCGTCTCGAACACCCTGACGATGTGGGGGTGCTCCAGCCGGCCCGCGAGCAGCCCCTCGGTCTGGAACAGCTTGCGCAGGCGCCGGGTCCATTGGCCTTCGTCGTCGCTGCCGAAGCGCACCCGCTTCAACGCGAAGCGCTCGCCGCGCTCGGGATCCTCGACCAGATAGACGGTCGCCGTCGCGCCCTTGCCGATCTCGCGGATGACCCGGTACTTGCCGATGGTGTCAGTCATGATTGCGTCCGGTCCGTGCCATCTGCCGGCACGCGACATCTTAGCTTAATCCTCTGTCATTTTTTGCGGGGATCGGCCCAAGCGCTGCCCAGGAGAGCCGCCGCACCGCAAAAAAATTCCGCTGGACGCCTTGAAACCGTCCGTTTCATCCCAACTATGTCCTGAGTTTGTTAGGGAGCGAACCATGCAGGATAATCAACCGAGCACCAAGCCCGAGCAATCGGATCAATCCACCGTTACCGGGTCGGACCCGGCCGCCGCGGAAGCGCAAGCGGCCGAGACCATGCCCAGCCCCGAGGAACTGCTGAAGCGCGCCGAGTTGCAGGCCGCCGAGCACCACGACGCCTGGCTGCGCGCCAAGGCGGAGACCGAGAACGTGCGCCGGCGCGCCCAGGAGGACGTGGTCAAGGCGCACAAGTTCGCCGGCGAGAAATTGGTCGCCGAACTGCTGGCGGTCAAGGACAGCCTCGAGGCGGCCCTGGCCAACGACAACCAGAGCGCCGAGAGTCTGCGCGCCGGCGTCGAGCTGACGCTGCGCCAGCTGGTCGGCGTCTTCGAGAAGTCCAGCGTCGTCGAGATCAATCCGCTAAACGAGAAATTCGACCCGCACCGGCATCAGGCGATCAGCCAGATCGAGTCGGCCGGGACCGAGCCCAACCACGTCGTCCAGGTGCTGCAGAAGGGCTACAGCCTGCACGAGCGCGTGGTCCGTCCGGCGCTGGTGATCGTCGCCAAAGCCGGTTGAAGCCGGGTCCGGCGAAGCGGTGCGCTTGAAATCGCTATAAAAATCCCAAACTAACGGACCAGACAGCGAGTGGTGCCGGGGCGCTTTCCCCCTCGCCTGCTCACCCCAACATCATCAGCGAAAGGAATTGAAATGGGCAAGATCATCGGCATCGACCTGGGCACCACCAACAGCTGCGTCGCCATCATGGAGGGCGGCAAGCCCAAGGTGATCGAGAACGCCGAGGGCACCCGCACCACCCCCTCCATCGTCGCCTACACCGAGGACGGCGAGATCCTCTGCGGCGCCGCCGCCAAGCGCCAGGCGGTGACCAACGCCAAGAACACCCTCTATGCGGTGAAGCGCCTGATCGGCCGCCGTTTCGAGGAGAAGGAGGTGCAGAAGGACATCGACCTGATGCCCTACAAGATCGTCAAGGCCGACAACGGCGACGCCTGGGTCGAGGTGCGCGGCAAGAAGATGGCGCCGCCCCAGGTCTCGGCCGAGGTGCTGCGCAAGATGAAGAAGACCGCCGAGGACTACCTCGGCGAGGAGGTCACCGAGGCGGTGATCACCGTGCCCGCCTACTTCAACGACAGCCAGCGCCAGGCCACCAAGGACGCCGGCCGCATCGCCGGCCTGGAGGTCAAGCGCATCATCAACGAGCCGACCGCGGCGGCGATCTCCTTCGGTCTCGACAAGAAGGAAGGCGACCGCAAGATCGCGGTCTATGACCTGGGCGGCGGCACCTTCGACATCTCGATCATCGAGATCGCCGAGATCGAGGGCGAGCACCAGTTCGAGGTGCTGTCCACCAACGGCGACACCTTCCTGGGCGGCGAGGACTTCGACCAGCGCCTGATCGACTACATCATCGCCGAGTTCAAGAAGGAACAGGGCGTCGATCTGAAGAACGACGTGCTGGCGCTGCAGCGCCTCAAGGAAGCCGCAGAGAAGGCCAAGATCGAGCTGTCCTCCGCCCAGCAGACCGAGATCAACCTGCCCTACATCACCGCCGACGCGACGGGCCCCAAGCACCTGGCGCTGAAGATCACCCGCGCCAAGTTCGAGAGCCTGGTCGATGAACTGGTCGAGCGCACCATCGAGCCCTGCCGCATCGCCATCAAGGACTCCGGCCTCAAGGTCGGCGACATCGCCGACGTGATCCTGGTCGGCGGCATGACGCGCATGCCCAAGGTGCAGGAGAAGGTCAAGGAATTCTTCGGCCGCGAGCCGCGCAAGGACGTCAATCCGGACGAGGCGGTGGCCATCGGTGCCGCGATCCAGGGCGGCGTGCTGCAAGGCGAGGTCAAGGACGTGCTGCTGCTCGACGTCACCCCGCTGTCCCTGGGGATCGAGACCCTGGGCGGGGTGATGACCAAGCTGATCCAGAAGAACACCACCATCCCGACCAAGCAGAGCCAGGTGTTCTCCACCGCCGACGACAGCCAGTCGGCGGTGACCATCCACGTGCTCCAGGGCGAGCGCGAGGTCGCCTCCGGCAACAAGAGCCTGGGCCAGTTCAACCTCACCGACATCCCGCCGGCGCCGCGCGGCATGCCGCAGATCGAAGTCACCTTCGACATCGACGCCAACGGCATCCTGCACGTTTCGGCCAAGGACAAGGCGACCGGCAAGGAGAACAAGATCACGATCAAGGCCAATTCCGGCTTGAACGAGGCCGAGATCCAGGCCATGGTCAAGGACGCCGAGGTGCACGCCGAGGACGACAAGAAGACGCGCGAACTGGTCGATGCCCGCAACCAGTGCGACGCCATGGTCCATTCGGTGAAGAAGGCGTTGTCGGAGCACGGCGACAAGGTCGGCGCGGACGAGAAGGGCAAGATCGAGGCCGCGATTGTGGCCGCCGAGGAAGCGCTCAAGTCGGGCACCGACAAGGCCGACATCGAGGCCAAGACCCAGGCCCTGATGGAAGCCTCGCAGAAGCTGGGCGAGGCCGTCTATGCCCAGCAGCAGGCGGCCGAGGGCGCGGCCGGCGCAGCGGGCGAAGCCAAGAAGGGCGAGGCCAAGAAGGACGAGGGCGACGTGGTCGATGCCGAGTTCACCGAGGTGAAGGACAAGAAGGCTTGAACGGATCGTAGCAACGCCGTCCTAAAGGCCAAACTCCGACCGAGTCGAGCGAAACACGCTCGACTCGGCCTTCGCACTCCCTAGACAGAATAGCGAACCGCAATGGCAAAACGCGACTACTACGAAATCCTCGGCGTCAATCGCGACGCGTCGGACGAAGAGATCAAGAAGGCCTATCGCAAGCTGGCCATGAAGCACCATCCCGACCGCAATCCGGACAACCCCAAGTCCGAGGAGCTGTTCAAGGAGGCCAAGCAGGCCTACGAGATCCTCTCCGATGGCCAGAAACGTTCCGCCTACGACCAGTACGGCCACGCCGGGGTCGATCAGCAGGCCGGCATGGGCGGCGGCGCGCAGGGCTTCGGCGGTTTCTCCGACTCGTTCTCGGACATCTTCGGCGACATCTTCGGCGGCGGTCGCGGCGGCAACCGCTCCAACGTCTATCGCGGCGCCGATCTGCGCTACAACCTGGAGATTTCCCTGGAGGATGCGGCGCGCGGCTCGGAGACGCGCATCCGCATCCCGACCATGGAGGAATGCGAATCCTGTCACGGCAGCGGCGCCAAGAAGGGCACGGAACCCAAGACCTGTCCCACCTGCGGCGGTCACGGCCAGGTGCGCATGCAGCAGGGCTTCTTCTCGATCCAGCAGACCTGTCCGAAGTGCCAGGGCACCGGCCGCTTCATCGCCGAACCCTGCGCCACCTGTCACGGGGCCGGCCGCGTCAAGCAGCACAAGACGCTGTCGGTGAAGATCCCCGCCGGCATCGACGAGGGCGATCGCATCCGCCTCTCGGGCGAAGGCGAGCACGGCGTCAATGGCGGCCCGCCCGGGGATCTCTACGTGCAGATCCACCTGAAGGCGCACGCGGTTTTCCAGCGCGATCACGACGACCTGCATTGCGAAATGCCGGTCGGCTTCGCCGCGGCGGCCCTGGGCGGCGAAATCGAGATCCCGACCCTGGAAGGCGTGGCGCGCCTCAAGATTCCGGCGGAGACGCAGACCGGCAAGGTGTTCCGCCTGCGCGGCAAGGGCATCAAGGGCGTGCGCAGCATCAGCCACGGCGACCTGCTCTGTCACGTCGTGGTGGAGACGCCGGTGAATCTGACCGAGCGCCAGAAGGA
>JAJZPJ010000169.1 GCA_021811225.1 Pseudomonadota bacterium | reverse complement strand
GAGGCCACCATACCCGTTTACAAAGCGAACAGGAAAGTCAATGAAATCAACGGTCTACCCAGACCACCCCCGCGCCAGTGCTAGCTTTGCGTACCGTCACTTATTGCACTGAAAACGAGGAGACCCCGGGATGGGTGATGAGCTCCATCGCATAGCCGAAGCGGTTCTCGCGGGTGGCCATCACCGCGAATGGCACGAAGCCGGCGCAGTTGACCGCCAGCGGAATCGAACCGGGATTGAACCCGGCCACATGCAGGCGTCCGGCGCGCATGGCCTCGATCTGCGCGGCATTGCCTTGCACCTGGAAGAACTGCACGCGCTTGCCCGTCACGCGCCCGAGGTGCTGGATGAAGCCGTCCCAGACCTTGGCGTAGACGGCCGGGTCCTCGACCGGCGTGTAGGCGAACACCAGCGTTGGCGGGTCAACGCTCGCGGTCAGGTTCGCGGGTGCGTCGGCCACCAGGTCGCCGTCGGCGTCGGCATAGCGCGCATCCATGGCGCTGCCGGTGAACGTTGCGAACGCCGCCATGACGGCGCACAGGAGCTGTTTCATATCCGTCCAGGAACTCCGCAGCTGCACGAGGCGCCGGATGCGGCGCGAGGCGCGCGGGCGCATCGGTTCGATGCCCATCGAGGTCAGGAAAGCGTACCTGCGATCCGGCGACGAAGCCATGCTTCGCCTTGCGGGTAAGCACCATGTCCGACCACACGGTGCAGCGCAGCATCGCCCGCGGGCGGCGCTATCGGGCGCGTGTCAGTTGCGCGTCGTAGATCCGCACATGGCTGACCAGCCCCATCTCGTCGGTCTTCTTGCCGACCTCGAAGCGCCCGGTCACACGCACCGGCCCGTCGACATACTCCACCGGCCTTGCGACGAAGATCGGCACGAAGCCAGCCCAATCGAAGCTCACCGTGTGGAACGGGCACAGGAAGGACGGCTCCTTGATCAGCATGAAGTACATGCCGTCGCGCGGCAGGATGCCGTCCATGAAGCCGACGATCGTGACACGCCGGCCGGACAGCGCGAGGGCCTTCGCAGAGAGCTTCAGCTTCGGTCCGGCGCCGACACCCTCCTGGAAGGTCGCGCCGACGTAGAGGTCGGCGAAGCGCAGTGGCGCGGCATCCTCGACTGCCAGCGCGATGCCCGCGCAGGGGGCACCGAGCGCCAGCAATCCGGCGCGAAGGACCATGCGTCGGGTCGTCATGGCGCGTTCGACAGATGGGGCACGATGTCCTCCCGGCAGGTGAACCAGGCCGGGATTGCGCCGGCCACCAGGCCCAGCAACATCGCCGCCCCCGGCGCCGCGAGTTCGCCCGGTGTGATGCCGGTCAGTTCGAGCGAGAAGCCGCGGCTGCCTTCGACATGCCAGGCGATCGCGGCAGCAGCGGCGCGGCCCAGCACGAAGCCCAGCCCGGCGCCGGCGCCCGCGATCAGCAGCGACTCGGCGATCAGCAGGCGCGCCAGCATGGCGCGCGACGCACCCAGCGCACGCAGCGTGGCAATCTGGCGGCGTCGGTCGATGCCGGCGGCCGCCATCGACAGCATGACGGCGAAGAACGCGACCGCTGTCGCCAGCCAGGCCAGGCCGAGCACCACCTCCTCGCCGGCACGCAGGTACTGCAGCAGCCGCGTGACCTCGCGGCCGGGAACAACGGCCTGCACGCGGGTATCGCGCGCCAGCAGGGCGGCGATACGACCCATGTCGCCATAGCTGCGCCCCTGCACCAGCAGCGCGGTGATCTCGCCGCGCGGCGAGGCCCCCGCAGCCGGCGCGTGATCGCCATCGTGTTCGTGCATCAGCCAGCCGGTCTCGAGTGCCGTGAAGATGGCCCGATCCGCCGGGGAGCCTGTTGGAGGCAGCACGGCGGTAACGTGGTACTGACGATCCGCATGCTCCGTGGCCAGTTCGGCAGGCAGTTCGACGAGGCCATGGCTCGCGACGAAACGGCTGCCCACCGCGAGACCAGCCTGCCGAGCGGCCTTCGAGCCCACCACGGCGTCGAAAGGTCGGGCAAGACTGTCGCGGTCCACGCCGGCGGGCCCGCGGCCCGACTCCTCAAGCAGCGCGAAGTAGTCGGCGGTGGTGCCGACGATCAGGTGGCCGCGGTAGCTGTCGCCGAAGATGAACGGAACCAGTCGAGTCACCCCGACGTCGGCCTGCAGTTGCCGGTATACCGAGATCGGGATGTTGCCGGTCGGCGCGTCCATGAAGAACAATGTCGAAAGTACTGCCTGCACCGCGCTGCCCTTGGCGGCGATGAGCAGTTGGTAACCCCCCGCGCTGCGCTGCAGGCTCTCACGCGTGGCGGCCGTCAGCGCCAGCGTCGCCGTCAGCAGCAGCACACCGATGCCCACGCCCAGCGCGGTCAACAGGTTCGAGGCCGGGCGTGATGCGACATAGCGCCAGGCAAGCGTCCAGGTGTTCATGGCGGCGCCGGCGCCACACCGTTGAAGACCGGCATCTGCAACACATGCTCGAGACGGGCCAGCACCCGTGCATCGTGCGAGGCGAGCAACAACGCCGCGCCGGTTTCAGTGGCCACCTCGATCAGCAGATCCAGAACGGCGTCACTCCGGGCGGCTTCAAGGCTCGCGGTCGGCTCGTCGGCCAGCAGCAATTCGGGCTGGTTGGCCAGCGCGCGGGCGATGCCGACTCGCTGCTGCTCGCCATGCGACAGTGCGGCGGGTCGGTGGTGAAGGCGATGTCCGAGCCCGACGCGCCGCAGCAGCGTTTCCGCCCGGGTCCGGCGCTGCACCGCGGGCACCGCATCGGCGAAGCCCATCGGCAGCAGCACGTTCTCGATCGCGCTCAATGCCGGGATCAGGTTGAAGCTCTGGAACACGTAGCCGACATGTCGCGCACGGAAGCGGTCGCGCTCGCGCTGCGGCATCAGCGAGACCGCGGTGCCGAGCACGCGCAACGCGCCGGCACTGGGCTGCAGCAGTCCGGCGCACAGATGCAGCAGGGTCGTCTTGCCGCAACCGCTCGGCCCCGCCAGCCCGTAGATCGCGCCGGGAGGAATGGACAGCGTGGCGATGTCGAGCACCTCGACCGATTCACCGCCCTGCACGAAGCTCCTCCGCAACGCAAAGGCCTCGACGGCCGCCACCCGACCCGGCGGTTGGACCGCCGCGGCGAAGGTCAACGCAGAGCCTCCGTCAGCACTCGCCCTTCGCAGCCGTTGGGCGGCCGAACGTTCAGGATGTGCGCCAGCGTGCGCCCGAGATCCACGGTTTCCGAGTCGCCGAACTTTCCTGGCTTCACCCAACTGCCGCCGTACATCGCCAGCGGGACGTTGGTGTCGTAGGCCCATGGCGAACCGTGGGTCGACGCAGAGGCCTTGGGCTTGGCGAACAGGTACCAGTTGGGCTTGTTCATCACGACGATGTCGCCGCTGATCTGCTGGTGCCAGGCCAGGGACACCTGCTTGGAGAGCTTGGTGTTGGGGAGCTGTCCGGTCTCGAGCTGGGTGCGCGTGTAGACCGCCTCCACGCCGGGGTAGCTTCGCAGGAACTCCTGCGCCGCGTTCTCGACCGCTACCTTGTCGAGCTTGCGTGCGGCGACGAGGTCGTAGTCCACGTAGAGGTTCGGGGTCCACCACGTGATGATGTACTTGCCATCGCCGAACTTCGCCGACAGCGCGGCGTTGACGTCGGCCACCATCTTCTCGGGGTCGATGCGGCCTGCGTCGAGCCGACGGCTGCTGCTGAACTCGGGAATGTTCATGAAGCCGTGATCGGCCGACAGCGAGACGACGACGTTGCGCAGTCCGACGCGCCGGTCGAGGAAGTCGAACAGGTCGGCGAGCACGCGATCGAGGCGCACCGTCTGGTCCTGCGACTGTCGGCTCTCGGGGCCGAACAGGTGGTTCACGTAGTCGTGGCTGGTCCAGCTGACCGCCAGGATGTCGGGGACGCCGGCCGGGTTCTGCCCCAGGTTCTCGCCCTCGACGGCGGCCTTGACGAAGTCGAGCGTCAGGTCGTCGCCGTACGGGGTCCACAGCATCGCGTCGTAGTAGCTCTTGTTCGGTTGATCGGCGCCGCCGCTGATGGCGTGCGGGAAGCGCGTGCCCAGACCCTTGTAGTTGGTGGTCCAGGGTCGGTCGTCGGGGGCCGAGCGCGCATAGGCTTCCTCGGGCAGCAGCATCGTCCACTGCTTGCCGAAGTAGCGGTCCTGCGGCTTGCCGGCATAGAACTTCTTCCACCAGTCCGGGTAGTCCTTCATGTAGTAGTCGGACGTGATGAAGCGGCCCGTCGTGGTGCTGTGTATGTAGGCTGTCCCGAGCTGCCCGGCCAGGCCGATCGCACTGCGGTCCTTGCCGGCGATCGCGATCACCTTGGACCTGCCGTTCGCGTACATCAGTTCGTCACCAACGGTGGTGACCTTCATGTTGAACGGGGAGGTCCCCGCGTGCTCCGGGGTGTCTTCGTCGAGGTACTTGTGGCGCGCGTCCTCGGTCGAGTACACGCGCTTGCGGCTCTTCTTGTCGATCCAGTCGTTGCCGACCACGCCGTGCTTGTAGGGATGCGCACAGGACAGCAGCGTGGCGTGCCCGACGCTGGTGTAGGTGGTCGCGTGGCTGTAATGGTTGTTGCTGAACCAGGCTCCATCGTCGAGCAGCAGCTTGAAGCCGCGCCTTGCGTAGAGGTCGTAGTACTTGACCAGCTGGTCCTGCGGGAAGCCGTCGACCACCATGAACACCACCAGCTTGGGCAGCGGCTTGCTGGCCGGGGCGTCGGCCGCCGTGGCCAGGGGCCAGGACAGCGCCAGCGCGCTGGCCGTGACCATGGCGCGCAGCAGCGCGGGAATCCCTGAAGGACCGGTAATGACTTGTCTCCTCGATTTTTGGGCGACGGCATCGACACCGCGCAACTGAGTAAAGCTCAGTTGATAATTAATGTACGTTGAGTTTTATTCAACGTCAAGTGCGGTTTGCCTGCGGCTGCCCCGGGCGGCCCGGGCGGCCCGCCACACCGGGTTCAGTAGCGCTTGAGCGACAGCACCTGGTAGGTGCGGCGCACGACGTCCACCGCGCGGTCGTAGTCGGTCAGCGCGAGGCAGGCGATCAGCACGTCGATGATGGCCAGCTGCGCCAGGCGGCTCGTCATCGCCTCGGTGGTGAAATTGGTTTCGCGTGCCATGGTGAACAGCACCACGTCGGCAAAGGCCTGGATCGGCGACTTGCCGAAGTTGGTGATGCAGACCGTGCGCGCACCGGCCTCGCGTGCCAGCTTGGTGGCGGTAACGGTCTCGTGTGTGCTGCCCGAGTGCGACACCGTCAGCACCGCGACATCAGGCCCGGTCAACGCGGCACTGACGGCCTGGATGTGCGGGTCGATCACCACCTTCACGTCGAGCCCGATGCGCAGCATGCGGTACTGCGCGTCCTCGGCGATGCAGGCCGCACTGCCGACGCCGTAGATCTCGATTCGCCGTGCCGACTTGATGAGCCGCACGGCCTTCTCCATCGCCTGCACGTCGAGATTGGCCTGGGTGTCGCGCAAGGTCTGCACATTGCTCTGAAAGGGGTCTCCTCGTTTTCAGTGCAATAAGTGACGGTACGAAAAGCTAGCACTGGCGCGGAGGTGGTGTTGGTAGATCGTTGATTTCATTGACTTTCCTGTTCACTTTCAAATCTGCGATTCGTGGCG
>JAJZPJ010000168.1 GCA_021811225.1 Pseudomonadota bacterium | reverse complement strand
CTAGGTTGTGAATCGGAAACGCGGCTTGCCCCCGCGACCTGGATCGTGTCCAGTGCGCGCACCTCGGTGAAATACATCCAGATCAGCGACACCCAGACGATGGCGTAGAGCAGCATGAAGGCCGAGGAACGGATGCCGGTGAGATCGACCAGGGCGCCGAACATGATCGGCAGCGTGAAGCCGCCCAGCCCGCCCATCAGGCCGACGATGCCGGAGATGACGCCGATGTTGTCCGGATACTCGTCCGAGATGTACTTGAACACCGAGGCCTTGCCGAAGGCCCAGGACACGCCCAGGACGAACAGCAGTGCGGTGAACACCCAGGGATTGAGGCCGAGGGAGAAGGTCCTGGGACCGGCGACGGTCATCACGGTGAACTCGGTCTGCGGGTAGGAGAGCAGGAACAGGCAGATCCACGACACCCACAGTACCCACCAGGTCACCTTGTGGGCGCCGTAGCGGTCCGAGAGCCAGCCGCCGACCGCGCGCAGCACGCCGCCGGGCAGCGCGAAGCAGGCGGTGAGCAGCGCCGCCACCTCGATGCCGAAGCCGTATTCGCGCATGTAGTACTGGGTCATCCACAGCGACAGGCCGACGTAGCCGCCGAAGACGATCGAATAGAACTGGCAGATCTTCCAGACCCGCGGATCCTTCAGCGCCAGCAGTTGATCCCTCACCGTGACGCTGGAACCGACCTGGTGCTCGGGGTCGGAGTAGGTCAGGAACCAGAACGCCAGAGCGATGAACAGCATCGCGCCGGCATAGACCCGGGGCACCATGGTCCAGCCGTAGGCGACCACCAGCGCCGGCGCGACGAACTTGTTCAGCGCCGCGCCCGAGTTGCCGGCGCCGAAGACGCCCATGGCGAAACCCTGCTGGTTCCTGGGGAACCAGCGCGCGCAGTAGGCGATGCCCACCGAGAAGGTGCCGCCGGCCAGACCGACGAACAGGCCGACCACCAGGAACTGCCAGAACTGGTGCAGCATCTCGATCAGGAAGATGGGGACCACCGTGGCCAGCATCATCAGGAAGAAGACGATGCGCCCGCCGTAGCGGTCGGTCCACATCCCCAGCGGCAGCCGGATCAGCGAGCCGGTGAGCACCGGCGTGGCGACCAGCATGCCGAACTGGGTTTCGTTCAGGTGCAGGATCTCTTTGAGCGGGATGCCGATCACCGCGAACATCATCCAGACGGCGAAGCACACGGTGAAGGCGAGCGTGCTCATGGTCAACACCATCAGTTGCTTCGTTCTGTGGCTCGCCATGTCGAATCCCCTTCGCGATGTGATCTGCCGCGGAGTCTAGGCCGATCAGGAGATAAATCAATTGGCATGAGCGGCGCGCGGCGAGCTCCGGCTACCTAGAAAGAGGTAGTCCGTCGAGTGCCGGTCCTAGGGTCCAAGCCGCTGAATTTTCGGCGAAGCGTTTGAGCGCGGCAAGGGCGGTGGGGGAAAATGGGCTCGTTGCCCGGGGGTGCGAAATTCTTACGAGGTATTCCCAATTCGCTCCGGCTCCGGTAGCTTCCGCCAGGTAGGTCGGGCTTTCGATGGAGACACCCGAACGGGTGCAGCCCGACATGAATAGAGGGGGCCGCGATGAACGACGAAAACCAGACTCCCCCGCAGTCGGTACTGGGTCGGCTGGGGATCGCCATGGGCATGATCGTGATCTTCGCGATGGCCTCGATCATGGTCTCGACCGTCTTCACCGAGATGTCGACGGGCAAGGCGCGGGCCATCAATGTCGCCGGCAGCCTGCGCATGCAGTCCTATCTGCTGGCGGGCGAGCTGAACCAGCCGGGCCTGACGGACGACGCGCGCCGCCGGCTGATCGCGGGCAGCGTGCGCGAATACGAGGCGCGTCTGGACGATCCGACCCTGCTCGCCGGGGTGCAGACGGAACTCGCCCCCCACATCGCCGAGGCCTACCGCGGCATCCAGCAGCGCTGGGAGACCCATTTCAAACCCATGGCGCTCGCCGCGGTGACGGACCCGGTCAAACGCGCGCAATTCACCGCGACCATCGGCAACTTCGTCGCCCAGATCAACCAGCTGGTCAAATTGCTCGAACAGGAATTGGAGGACAAGATCCAGTGGCTGAGACTGGTCCAGGGGGTGTCGCTGTTCGTGATCGTCATCGTCGTGCTGCTGACGATGTATCTGATGCACACGCAGATCATCGTCCCGCTCAACGACCTGCTCGCCTGCGCCCGCGCCGTGCGCAAGGGCGATTTCCAGGTCCGGGCCAGGCACACCCAGCCCGACGAACTGGGGCAGTTGGGCGCCGCCTTCAACACCATGGTGCAGGATCTGTCGCAGATGTACGCCAACCTGGAGGTGCGGGTGGCGGAAAAGACCGAGGAGCTGGCGCGCAGCAACCGCTCGCTGGAGCTGCTCTACGGCACCATCCGCACGCTCTCCGAGCGGCGGGTGACGCACGGCGCGCTGATGCAGGTATTGCGCGAGGTGGAGCGGGTGCTGGACGTCTCGGCCGGCGCCATCTGCGCCTACGACCCGGAGCTGCGCCAGGGCCTGCCGCTGGCCACCGACCTTGTCGAGGAGGGCGGACGGCTGTCGATCTGCCCCGGCAATTGCGAGCAGTGCATCGGCGACGGCAGCTTGATCATCCGGGCGGCCGAGGCGGCGGACGGCACGCGCAGCATCTCGGTGCCGCTCACCGATGGCGGCCGCAGCTACGGCGTGATGCCCCTGAAACTGCCGCCGGGCAGGGAGCTGGCGCCCTGGCAGCTGCAGTTGCTCGAAGCCGTCGGGCGGCATATCGGCGCGGCGCTGGCCATGGCCCAGCGCAACGAGGAGCGGCACCGGCTGGCGCTGTTCGAGGAGCGCTCGGTGATCGCCCGCGAATTGCACGACTCGCTGGCGCAGTCGCTCACCTACCTCAAGATCCAGGTGACGCGGCTGCAAGCGCTGCTCGCCAAGCACGCGCCGGCGGCGCAGACCGGGGATGTCGTCGGCGAGCTGAAGAGCGGGCTCAACAATGCCTACCGCCAGTTGCGCGAGCTGCTCACCACCTTCCGCCTGCGCATCGACGGGCGCGGGCTCAATGCCGCGCTGGAGGAAACGGTGCATGAATTCG
This sequence comes from Pseudomonadota bacterium, assembly GCA_021811225.1. Taxonomy (GTDB): domain Bacteria; phylum Pseudomonadota; class Gammaproteobacteria; order Burkholderiales; family Rhodocyclaceae; genus CAIYYX01. The sequence continues at coordinate 2,615 of JAJZPJ010000168.1, read as the reverse complement.
CGCGTCACGGCAGCTTCGCCATCGACCTGGACAACCGGCTGCTCGGCGTCGAGCTGGCATCGAACGAGGAAATCCACGTGCTGCAGGTGATCCGGGAAGCGCTGGCCAACGTCCTGCATCATGCCCACGCCGGCCGGGCGGAGGTCAGCCTGGAGCGCCTGGAGAACAACCGCGTGCGCGTCCGGGTGGACGACGACGGCGTCGGCATAGCCGAAGCGCAATCGCCGCTGCATCACTTCGGCCTGAACATCATGCGCGACCGGGCCCACAGCCTGAACGGCGAACTCACCGTCAGGCGCCGCGAGAGCGGCGGCACGCGCGTCGAGCTCGAGTTCGATCCGGCCACGCCCTTCGGCAGCCCCGCGGCCATGGCCGGAGGGGGGGCGGCATGAACGCCGGCGGCAACACCGTGATCGTCATCGACGACCACCCCTTGTTCCGCAAGGGCGTCTCCCAGCTGATCGGCATGGACGAGCAGCTCAAGCTGGTCGGCGAGGCGTCCTCGGGCGAGGAGGGCGTGGAGCTCGCCCGGCGCGCGACCCCCGACCTGATCCTGCTCGACCTCAACATGAAGGGCATGAGCGGCATCGACACGCTGCTCGCGCTGCGCGAGGCGGGTCTCGATGCGCGCGTGGTGATGCTGACGGTGTCCGACAACGGCGACGACTTGATCGCCGCGATCCGCAGCGGCGCCGACGGCTACCTGCTGAAGGACATGGAACCCGAGGAACTGCTGGCCCGGATCAAGGACGCGCTGTTCGGCCGGATGGTCATCAGCGACAGTCTGAACGGTCTGCTGGCCCAGGCCCTGCGGGAGGAGACGGTCGCCGCCGGGCGCAGCACCGCGGGCCTCACCGAGCGCGAGCGCGCCATCCTCGCCTGCCTGGCCGGCGGCATGAGCAACAAGCTGATCGCCCGGGAGCTCAACATCGCCGAAGGCACGGTGAAGGTGCACGTCAAGAACCTGTTGAAGAAGCTCAACTTCCGCTCGCGCGTCGAGGCGGCGGTCTGGGCGGTCGAGCAGGGCTTGCGCTGAGGCGCCGCTGCCGCGATCCGGCGCAATGCGCGCTGGCGCACAGAGCATTCCACGGCAAGGGGCTATCTTCTGGGGGTTCCCCTTGCCGACAAAGGAAGAGACATGAGGACCTTGGATGTTGACGCCGCCCTCGCTGCCGGCGCGTCCGGCCTTGCCCAAGCTCGGCAAGGCGGCCTGAATCCTTCGTGAAAGCCCAAGCCGCCGTATCCCCGGTCTTGCCTTTGGAGCCCGAGAGCGCGCCATCGGAATCCGAGCGCGACCAGATCAGCCAGAACATCGAGGCCGTTCTGGATTTCTACACGCGCGAAGAACTGAAGATCAGCCGCTGGCAACGGATCCTGGAACGCTTCAGCCTATGCATCGGCCAGCCGGTTTTCCTCGGCTTCATTCTGCTGTTCGTCGCCTCCTGGATGCTGGTCAACATCGCCTTGCACTGGTTCGGCATGCCCGGATTCGACCCGGCGCCGTTTTTCTGGCTGCAAGGAATCGTCGGTCTGGGCGCGCTGCTGACCGCGACCGTGGTCCTGACCAAGCAGAACCGGCTCGCCAAGCTGGAGGAGCAGCGGGCGCATCTGGACCTGAAGGTGACGCTATTGACCGAGCAGAAGGCCGCCAAGCTGATCGATCTGATGGAGGAGTTGCGGCGCGATCTGCCCAATGTCAAAAACCGCCATGATCCCGAGGCGGCGGCGCTGCAGCACTCGATGAACCCGGATCTGGTGCTCGCCGCGCTGGATGAGCGCGGCGCGCCGGAAGAAAATGCCGAGGCGGAATGACGCCATGTGCCCTGGGCGTGTTCTCAATGGATCGCGGCGCTTCAGGCCGATGGCGCAAGTTTGCCGATGGCCAGCCAAAATCGGATTCCAGCAGGTAAGATGCGCTTTCGATGAATCGCGCCGCTAGGCGGCTGCCGCTCCAATTCACTTTCAATAGACGTCATGGAAAATAATCGAACGCCGGTCTCCAGCAGCGCCGAACTGCAACGCGAAGTTGCAGAGTTGATGATCGAATGTCTCAACCTCGACGTCACCGCCGAGCAGATCGTCGCCGACGCGCCCTTGTACGGCGAGGGCCTGGGCCTGGACTCGATCGACGTCCTGGAAGTCGCGCTGGAAGTCTCCAAGCGCTACGGCCTGCAGCTGCGCGCCGACAGCGCCGACAACGTGCATATTTTCAGATCGCTGCGCAGCCTCTCCGACTATATCGCGGCGCAGAGCAGCCGCTGATGGCAGGCCGCGTCGTGCGTTGGCTGGGCATTGTCGCGCTGCTGCTCGGCTACCCGCTGCTGGCGCACTACACCAACGAATCCGCGGAATCCGCGAAATCCGGCCTGGGCGCGCTGGTGGCCATCGCCCCCGTACTCCTGATCGCGCTGGGCTTCGCCTGGCGCTCGCCGCGGCGTCCGCTGATGCTGGGCCTGCTGGCGCTGTCGTGCCTGGCGCTGGCGGCCGGCTGGCCGGCGCTGGAGCGCCACTTCGGCCTGATTTACTGGCTGCAGAACGTCGCTTTGCAACTGATGCTGTTCATGAGCTTCGGCCGCACCCTGATCGCCGGGCGGCAACCGCTGTGCCTGCGCTTC
>JAJZPJ010000167.1 GCA_021811225.1 Pseudomonadota bacterium | reverse complement strand
CTAATATGTTTCGACGTGGTAGCGGCTGTGGGCTTTGAGTTGCGGCAGCAGCGTCTGCCAGTCCTCGCCGTGGCTGCGGCAGATGTCGCGGAAGGCTTCATCGACGCCGCGCTCCATGCCCTTCAGGCCGCAGAGGTAGATGTAGCAGTTCTCGTCCTTGAGCATGCGGAAGACGTCTTCGTGGCGTTCGCGGATTTTGTCCTGGACGTACTGCTTGGGCTGGTCGGGCACGCGCGAGAAGGCGAGGTTGATGTCGATCAGCTCTCTCGGCAGTTTCGTCAGATTGCCGAAGTAGGGCAGCTCGCCCGCCGCCCGGGCGCCGAAGAACAGCATCAGGCGGCCGCCCTCGTCGCGCGCCAGACGCCGGCGGCGGCGCTCGGTCATCGCCCGCATCGGCGCGCTGCCGGTGCCGGTGCAGATCATCAAGAGCGAGGAGCCCGGATGGTTGGGCATCAGGAAGCTGGTGCCGTAGGGGCCGCAGACCTGGACCCGGTCGCCCTTGGTCAGATCGCACAGGTAGTTCGAGCACAGGCCGCGCACCGGCCGGCCCTCGTGGTCTTCGGTGACGCGCTTGACCGTCAGCGACAGGTTGTTGTAGCCCGGGCGCTCGCCGTCCCGCGGGCTCGCCACCGAGTACAGACGCATGGTGTGCGCCCGCCCCGACTCGTCCGTGCCCGGCGGGATGATGCCGATCGACTGCCCCTCCAGCACCGGGAAGGCGATGCTGGAAAAGTCCAGCACGATGTGGCGGATGTCCGAGGCGGCATCGTGAGCGGTGATCCGGTGGTTGCCCGAGACCGTGGCGAAGGTCGGCTGCTGCGGCGAGAACAGGTTGATGTAGGGGTGCGCCGCGGACCAGGGCGGCGTCGCCGGCCCGCCCTGTCCGGCCTGGGCGATCTCGGTGAGGCGCGAGACCTCCGCGGGCGTCTCGCCGGCCGCCGTTTCCTGCGCGCTCACCGGCGCCGGCAGCGTATCCCAGGTCAGCTGCTCGGCCAGGCTGTAGGCCCGGTCCCGGGCGACGTTGCGGTAGTTGTCGATGGCGCCGGTCGGGCAGGGACCGATGCAGTCGTTGCACCAGTTGCAGATCTCGAAGTTCACCACGTAGTTGCGCGCGTCGTGGCTGATCGCGTCGATCGGGCAGGTCTCCTCGCAGGTGTTGCAGCGGATGCAGATCTCCGGATCGATCAGGTGCTGGCGGACGAGTTCGGTCATTTTCGGCTCCGCCGCGCGCTCAGTTGAAGCGCACGTATTCGAAATCCACCGCCTGGCTGTTGATGCCGCGCGCGGGCGGGGAAATCCAGTTGGCGAACTTGCCCGGCTCGGTGACCCGGCCCATCAGCGAATGGACGAACAGCCGGTCCTCCTCGCTGGGCATCCACTCGCCGTGCCTGTGCGTCCATTCGGCTTCCGACAGGAGCCGGCCTTCCGGGCTGACGTGGTGGCCGGCGAACAGGCCGATCTTGCGGTTGAAGCCCTTGTGCGGCAACGTGAATTTGAAGGGGATGCCGAGCTTGGCCGGCACCTTGTTCCAGCGGTCGATGCCCGCCTGCACGTCGGCCACCCAGTCGTCGCGCAGGCGCTCGTTCAACAGGGTCACCGCCTGGGCGTGACGGGTCACGACCTGCTCATTGACCACGTCCATGAAGGCGTATTCGGAACCCTCCAGGCTGTGGTCGTCGGCGATCTTGGTCTCTTCGAAGCGGCCCTTCAGGCCGTTGGTGTAGAAGGACGCGGCGTTGGAGGAGACCTCGGCGCCGTAGAGATCGCTGGTGACGCTGTAGTGGAAGTTCAGATACTTCTGCAAGGTGGGCAGGTCGATCACGCCCAGCGCGCGCAGCTTGGCCGGGTCGTCGGTCTGGTGCTGGTTCATCGCTTCGCAGGTGCGCTGGATGATCCGGGCGATGCCCGATTCGCCGACGAACAGGTGGTGCGCCTCCTCGGTGAGCATGAAGCGGCAGGTGCGCGAGAGCGGATCGAAGCCCGACTCGGCCAGCGCCGCCAACTGGAACTTGCCGTCGCGGTCGGTGATGAAGGTGAACATGAAGAAGGACAGCCAGTCCGGCGTGCGCTCGTTGAAGGCGGTGAGGATGCGCGGATTGTCGGCGTCGCCGGAGCGGCGCTCGAGCAGCGCCTCGCCCTCCTCGCGGCCGTCGCGGCCGAAGTGGGCGTGCAGCAGATAGACCATCGCCCAGAGGTGGCGGCCTTCCTCGACATTGACCTGGAACAGGTTGCGCAGATCGTAGAGCGACGGGCAGGTGAGCCCGAGGTGGCGCTGCTGCTCGACCGAGGCCGGCTCGGTGTCGCCTTGCGTCACGATGATGCGGCGCAGGGTCGAGCGGTACTCGCCCGGCACCTCCTGCCAGGCCGCCTCGCCCTTGTGGGCGCCGAAGGCGATCTTGCGCTCGGCCTCGGCCGGCGCCAGGAAGATGCCCCAGCGGTAGTCGGGCATCTTGACGTAGTCGAAGTGCGCCCAGCCCTTGGCCTCGACGCTGATCGCGGTGCGCAGATAGACGTCCATCGTCTGCGACTTGTCCGGGCCCATCTCCGACCACCATTGCAGGAAGGCCGGCTGCCAGTGCTCCAGCGCGCGCTGCAGCACCTTGTTGCCGGAGAGGTCTACGTTGTTGGGAATCTTTTCCGAGTAGTTGATGTTCATGTCACGCTCCTGTGGTTACACGCGTTCCCAGTTGAACTGGGACTTGTTGCCGCTGCCATAGACCTTCAGCGCGCCTCTCTCGCCGACCGCGTTGGGGCGCTGGAAGATCCAGTTCTGCCAGGCGGTGAGGCGGCCGAAGACCCGGGTGTCCATGGTCTCGCGGCCGGCGAAGCGCAGGTTCGCCTCCATCCCGGTGAGCGCGTCGGGCGACAGGCTGGTGCGCTCCTCCAGGGCGATGCGGATCTCATCATCCCAGTCGAGCGCGTCCGGGGTGAAGGTGACCAGCCCCAGTTCGGCCGCTGCCGCCGCGCCGAGCGTTTTGCCCACGGCCGCGCGCGCCGCGGCGACCGGTTCTGCGTCCTCGGCAAAGCGCGTCGCCAGGCGGGTGAGATCGTTGTTCATGGTGAGCGGACCGAAGTTCATCGCCGACAGCGCGAGCCGCGGCGCGTCTTCCTCATTCGAGTCGAGCATGTAGCTGCGGTCGGCGGCGAGCGCCACCTCGAGCAAGGTGCCGGCGAAGCAGGCGCCCGGCTCGATCAGGGCGAAGATCGAGCGCGACGAGACGTCGATGCGGCGCAGCACCCGGCGCAGGAAGTTCACCGTCTCGCGCACCAGCCAGTCGCTGGCGTGATCCGCCAGCGCCGCGTCCATTGCCAGCATCGCGGCGGCGTCGCCCCGGCTGCGGAACACCCAGGTGCCGACCTCGAGATCGTTGGTGCGCAGCATCAGGATGGCGTCGTCCAGTTCGCGCGCGAACTTGAGCGGCCACCATTGCGCGCCGGCCTGGTGGATCGCCTCGACGCTCCGCGCTTCGTCCGCCTGCGGGCCCGTCAGGGTGAAGTCGGCGATGCGCCGGGCACGGTCGATCGCGACCTCCACCGTCTCGTAGTGGTAAGCCTGCTCGTCGATGCGCCGGGCCAGCGGCGTGAGCGCGACGCCGGCGCCGCCCGGACGGTCGGATAGGCTCGCCAGCTGCTGCGCGTGGCTCTCGACCATCTGGGCGAACTGCTGCGGCTTGGCGTGGTCGTCGATCAGCTTCCATTGCCTGGCGCGCTCGGCGCGCACGCCCTCCGAGGTGGTGGAGAACACGTCGGCCAGGTCGCGGCGCACCCGGCGCTTGTCCACCAGCCGGGTCAGGCCGCCGGTGCCGGGCAGCACGCCCAGCAGCGGCACCTCGGGCAGGGAGACGGTGGTGGAGCGGTCGTCGACCATGACGATCTCGTCGCAGGCCAGCGCCACCTCGTAGCCGCCGCCGGCGCAGGCGCCATTGACCGCGGCCAGGAACTTGAGGCCGGAACTGCGGCTCGACTCCTCGATGCCGTTCCGGGTCTCGTTGGTGAATTTGCAGAAGTTCACCTTCCAGGCGTGGGAGGACAGGCCGAGCATGTAGATGTTGGCACCCGAGCAGAACATCCTCGGCTTGCCGCTGGTCAGCACCACGGTCTTGACCTCGGGGTGCTCGAAGCGGATGCGCTGCAGCGCGTCGTGGAGTTCGATGTCCACGCCCAGATCGTAGGAATTGAGCTTCAGCTTGTAGCCGGGGCGGATGCCGCGGTCTTCCTGGATGTCGAGGATCAGGGTGGCGATCTCCCCGGTGAACTCGATTTTCCAGTGCGCGTAGCGCGAGGGGTCGGTGTCGTAAGTGACGAGGTTCGGGTTCATTCGTTCTCCTGAGACCGGCAAGACGGACGCTAGGGCGGTCGGTGCTGCCGTTCGCTGATGTTTGAAAATCTGATACTGGAAATATAATACATTATATATTTCACTTAAGAAATATTATACACGTTTTGCAGTTCTTTCAAGCTCTCTTTGACGCTGCGGCCCGAGGTGTCGATGGTCGCGTCGGCGAGCCGGTAGAGCGCCTCGCGTTCCTCCAGGATGTGGCGCAGGTCGGCCATCGCCTGCTCCCGCCCGGTCATCGGCCGCAGGTCGCCCTGGGCGATGACGCGCTCCATGTGGTCTTCGGAGGACGCCTTGAGCCAGATGGTGAAGCAGGCGGCGCGCAGCGTCTCGTAGGCGTCGGATTCGGTGACCAGGCTGCCGCCGGTGGCGATCACGGCGCGCGTGTGCAGTTCGATCACGTTCTCCAGGCAGCGCCGCTCCATGCGCCGGTAGGCGGCCTGGCCGTACAGGGAAAAGACCTCCGAGAGCGGCACGCCGGCCTCGCGCTCGATCTCCTGGTCCAGCTCGACGAAGGGCACCTTGAGTTTTTCCGCCAGGGCGCGGCCCAGGGTGGATTTGCCGGCGCCGCGCAGGCCGACCAGGGCGATGCGGTTGTGCCGTTGCTGCGGATCGAGCTCGCCGAAGGCGGAGACCAGGATGCCCCTGGCCTGCAGCAGCCGCTTGGGTGACAATCGCTCCAGATAGCGCGTCAGCAGCGTCAGCTCGACCGAGTGCTCGCGCTCCTCGCGCAGCAGGTCGGGCAGCGACAGGCTGAGCGCCTGGGCGACCTGGCGCAGCAGCAGGATCGAGATGTTGCCCTGGCCGCCTTCGAGCTGGGCGAGGTAGCGCTCCGAGACGCCGGAGCTGGCGGCGAGCGCCTTGCGGCTCATGTTGAGGCGCGCGCGGGTGTCGCGGACGCGGGCGCCGAGTTGTTGCAAGTACTGCTCGTCCTGCTGGGCATTGGCCATGGCGTTTGGGTGACGGGTTTTGGGTAGAGTGTTTGGGTGGAGTGTTTGGGTGAAATGCGGACGATGGCTAAATTACTGCATTATACCGCTTGAGTTTTGAACCGTGAGCACTATAATGTTTCACCGAAATCGATGGGGGAGGATGCGCGCGATGTCCGAAACGAAGCCCGAAGTTAAGCCCGAAGTCGCAAGCCTTGCGACGCCCGAGGCCGAGGACTTCGCCCGACTGATCTCCCGGGTGACCCGCAGGATCGCCGGCCGGGCGGTCGATGCCTCGCTCACCCCCTTCCTCGAAGCCGAGTTTCCCGCCTCCGGCGCCATCTTCCAGGACATCTTCGAAGCCTGCAAGGCGGGTGTGGCGGCAGGCTGGATGTGCGCGCGCGAAGCCGGCGGCATCAAGTACGGCCGCGTGCTCAAGCCCTCGGCCGCCACCGACGGCTTCTCGGTG
>JAJZPJ010000166.1 GCA_021811225.1 Pseudomonadota bacterium | reverse complement strand
GTCGTGCCGGCGGGCAAGGCCGTCGCCGTGGTCGGGCCTTCGGCCTCGGGCAAGACCACCCTGGCGCGCCTGATCGTCGGCGTCTGGCCGGCGGCGGGCGGCAAGGTGCGCCTGGACGGGGTCGATATCTTTCCCTGGAACAAGGCTGAGCTGGGCCAGTACGTCGGCTATCTGCCGCAGGACGTGGAACTGTTCGACGGCACCCTGGCGGAGAACATCGCCCGCTTCGGCCACGTGGATATGGAGCAGGTCGAGGCGGCGGCGCGGGCGGTGGGCGTGCATGAAACGATCGTCGCCCTGCCCCAAGGCTACGAGAGCGCGATCGGCGAGGATGGCTGCTTCCTCTCCGGCGGACAGCGTCAGCGCGTCGGTCTGGCCCGCGCGATCTACGGCAATCCCCGCCTGCTGGTGCTCGACGAACCCAATTCCAGCCTGGACGAAGCCGGCGAGCAGGCCTTGGTCAAGACCCTGCTGGCGCTCAAGGCGCAAGGGACGACGATCCTGGTGATCACCCACCGCACCAGCGTGCTGGAAGCGGTGGACCTGATGCTGCTGATGGTCGAGGGCCAGGTGAAGGCCTATGGCCTGCGCGACGAGGTGCTGGCGGCGCTGCAGGGCAAGATGCCGCCGGCGCCGGCCGTGGCCCTGGCGGCGGCTCCGGTCCCGGCTTGACGCCGCCGTCGAATGATTCCTGGATTCCCGAAAATATGAAAACCCCATCCTTCTTCCGGCGCAGCGAACTGTCGGCGACGCTTTGGCTGTTCCGGCGCGAGCTGGCCGTCTGCGTGCTCTTCACCATGGTGGTGAACGTTCTGATGATCATGCCGTCCTTGTACATGATGCAGGTGTTCGACCGCGTCCTGGTCTCCGGCAGCGACCTGACCCTGCTGGCGCTGACCGCGGTGATGTTGTTCCTGCTGGCCGTGATGGCTTTCGCCGAATGGTCGCGCTCGCGCCTGCTGGTGCGCGCCGGGGTCAAGCTCGACGAGAAGCTGAACTCGCGCGTGTTCAACGCCAGTTTCGAGGCCTACCTCAGCCAGACCGGGACGAATCCGGCGCAGCCGTTTTCCGACCTGACCAACGTCCGCCAGTTCCTCACCGGCCAGGGTCTGTTCGCCTTTCTGGACGCGCCCTGGGCGCCGATCTACGTCGCGGTGCTGTTTATGCTCAATCCGCTGCTGGGCTGGTTCGCCATCGCCTCCGCGCTGATGCTGATACTGGTCGCCTACATCGGCCATCGGGTCACCCACGAGCCCCTCGAGCATGCGATGGAAGCCGGCATGCAGGTGAATGCCTACGTGCACAGCAAGCTGAAGAATGCCGAGGTGATCGAATCCATGGGCATGCTGGGCGACCTGCGCCGCCGCTGGCAGGCAGGGCAGCAGAAGCATCTGCGGCTGAACAACGGCGCCCAGGATCTGGGCAACCGCATGCAGGCGGTGAGCAAGTTCGTGCGCTACACCCAGCAGTCGCTGGCCCTGGGGCTCGCCGCCCTGCTGGTGCTGAAGGGCGAGCTGAGCCCGGTCTCGATCTTCGTCTCCAACGTGCTGATGGGCCGCGCCACCGCGCCGATCGACCTGATGGTGTCGACCTGGAAATCCTTTTTCTCCGCACGCAAATCCTTCGAGCGCCTGGAGGCGCTGCTGGCGAAGCATCCGGCGCGCGACGCGGGCCTCGTCCATGCCGCGCCGCAGGGAGCGATGAGCATCGAGGATCTGGTGGCGACCGCGCCCGGTCGCGCAGCGCCGATACTCCGGGGCCTGAACGCCGATTTTCCGGCCGGCGAGATCATCGCCATCATCGGCCCCTCCGGCTCGGGGAAGTCCACGCTGGCGCGATCGCTGGTCGGCATCTGGCCCTATACCCAGGGCCGGGTGACGATCGACGGCGAACCGCTGCAGGGCTGGAACCGCGACGAACTGGGGCCATTTCTCGGCTATCTGCCCCAGGACATCGAGCTGTTCGAAGGCACGATCGCCGAGAACATCGCCCGCTTCGGCGACATCGATCCGGACAAGGTGATCCAGGCCGCGGTCCGCGCCGGGGTGCATGACATGATCCTGCGCCTGCCGCGCGGCTACGATACCTCGATGGGCGAGGCCGGCAGCCTGCTCTCCGGCGGCCAGCGCCAGCGCATCGGTCTGGCGCGCGCGATGTACGGCGATCCCAGCGTGATCGTGCTCGACGAGCCGAACTCCAATCTCGACGAGGTCGGCGAGACGGCCCTGGTCGCCGCGATGAAGGGCCTCAAGGAACAGGGCAAGACGGTGTTCCTCATCACCCATCGCACCAACATCATCGGCGTCGCCGATCGCATCCTGCTGCTCGCCGAAGGCGCCATCCTGCTCTACGGACCGGCTGCGGAGGTCATCGCCGCGATGCAGGCGCGAGCCGCCTCTGCCGCCCAGGAAGCGCGCGGCGCCGAAGCCGCGCCGGAACCGCAGCCCATCTGAACGCATTTCAAAATCAGGAATCGAGCCATGGCAATTCGCAATCTGTTGGGAAACATCAAGGCCGTCCCGGCCCCGGCCAAGGGCAGCTCGCTGGAAGGCGAAATCATCCTGCCTTCCGACACTTCGCGCCCGGCCAGACTCGGACTGTGGGTGCTCGGCATCGGCTTCGGCGGCTTCCTGCTCTGGGCCGGCCTGGCGCCGCTGGAGGAAGGGGTGCCGACGCAAGGCATGGTCACCATCGCCACCAAGCGCAAGATCATTCAGCATCTCACCGGCGGACTGGTGCGCAAGATTTACGTCAGGGAAGGGCAGTTCGTGAAAAAGGGTGAGCCCCTGATCGCCCTGGACGACTCACTGGTGCGCGCCAATTACGAAGCGGTGCGCCAACGCTACCTGACCCTGAGAGCGATGGAGGGTCGTCTGCTGGCGGAACAGAGCGGCCAGTCAAAAATCACCTTTCACCCCGATCTGCTGCAGGAACAGAACGATCCGCAGGTCAAGCAGATCCTCAGCAACCAGGAACAGTTGTTCCAGGCGCGACGCCAAGCGCTGGCGTCGGACATGCAGGCGGACCACGAGGCGGTGCAGGGCCTGCAGGCGTCGCTCCAGGGCCTCGATGGCGCGCTCTCGAGCCGCGAGAGCCAGTTGCAGTACATCCAGGAAGAGCTCAAGGGCATACGCGATCTGGTCAAGGAGGGCTATGCCCCGCGCAACAAGCAGCTCGACCTGGAGCGGATGGCCGCCGAGGCCACCGGGGCCATCGCCGAAACCGAGAGCAATATCCTGCGCACCAATCGCCAGATCGCCGAGACGCGGGCGCGCGCTGCCCAGCGCGTCCAGGAATATCGCAAGGAGGTCGAGGGCACGCTCGCCGACGTGCGCCGCGAGGTCCAGTCCGACCAGCAGAGGACCAAGGCGGCCAAGGACGAGTTGGATCGCATGGTCATCCGCGCCCCGGAAGACGGACAGGTGGTGGGACTGGTGGAGCAGACGGTGGGCGGCGTGATCGGCCCCGGACAGAAGCTGATGGACATCGTGCCGCAGGACGAGCCCCTGATCCTGGAGGCGCGGGTGCCGCCGCAGATGATCGATCGCATCCACAAGGGCCTGATCGCCGACGTGCGCTTTTCCGCCTTCGCCAATTCTCCGGCGCTGGTGGTGCAGGGCAAGGTGACCTCCATCTCATCGGACGTGATCACCGATCCGAGAACCGGGATACCCTTTTATCTGGGACAGATCGCGATCACCCCCGAAGGAGTGAAGCAGCTGGGCAATCATGAAATGCAGGCCGGCATGCCCGCTCAGGTGGTGTTCAGGACCGGCGAACGGACGGTGCTCACCTATCTGCTGCATCCTTTCCTGCAACGCCTGGCTGCCTCGATGAAAGAGGAATGACATGGTGAATTTCGTCGCGTTCGAGTTGACCTCCATCGCCCGCAAGCGCCCCTTGGCCTGGCTGGCGGGCGCCCTGTTGCTGGGGGCGATGCCTCCGGCCTTCGGCCTGGACCTCGTTCAGAGTTACCGCCTGGCGCTGCAGCAGGATTCCCGCTATCAGGCCGCGCTCGCGGACACGGCGGCAAACCGGGAAGCGGTGCCCCAGGCCCTCTCCCAATTGCTGCCCAATATCTCGGCCAGTCTGATGCGCGACAAGAACCAGACGGACAGCCGGACCCCGGGTTTTCTCGGCCAGCTGGTCAGTAGCCGCTATGATTACCTGGGTTCGAGTTATGTCCTGAGCCTGCGTCAGCCCCTCTATCGCAAATACAACTTCGCCCAGTACCAGCAGGCAAAGTCTCAGGTCGTCAGCGCCGAAGCCTCGCTCGACAAGAGTCGGCAGGACATGCTGGTGCGCCTGTGCGGCGCCTATTTCGAAGACCTGATGGCGCGCGACCAGATGGCCCTGATCGAGGCGCAAAAGCAAGCCTATGCCGCGCAACTGAAGGGGGCGAAGCTTTCCTTCCAGGCCGGGCAAGGGACGCGAACCGACATCGACGATGCCCAGGCCCGCTACGACATGGTTCTGGCTCAGGAACTCGAGGCGCAGCACAACCTCGGCTACACCCGGCGCCAGCTGGAGGTGATCATCAACCGGCCGGCGAAGCAGCTCGCGCGACTCGATCCGGCCCGCATGGAGCTGTCGCCGCCGTCGCCGGCCGATCCCGCGAAATGGATCGCACAAGCCGAGAAAAGCAATGCCGAGCTGAGGGCCGCTCGGGCGAACATCGAATCGGCCAAGCTGGAACTGGAGAAGGCCAAGGCGGGGCAATATCCGACCGTGGATCTGGTCGCCAGCCGCAGCAATAGTCTCAGCGAGAGCGGCATCACGATCAATCAACGCTATCTCACGACCTCGGTGGGCGTGCAGGTGAATATCCCGCTCTTCGCCGGAGGCTACGTCAATTCCCAGGAACGGCAGGCAGCCGACAATCTGGAGAAATACCGGCAGCAATACGAGGGTGCGCGCCGCGAACTGGACCTGCAGGTGCAGAAGGAATACCAGAACGTCACCGAGGGGATACTGAAGATCAGGGCACTGGAGCAGGCCGAGCGCTCGGCCGACCAGGCGGTATTCTCGAACAAGAAGGGCCTTCAGGCCGGCACCCGCACCCAGGTCGATATCCTGAATGCGGAACAGCAGCGCTTCAACGCCCGGCGGGACCTGGCGCAGGCGCGCTACCAGTACATCCTGGCCCGGGTGCGTTTGCATGGGCTGGTCGGGTCGATCAACAATCAGGAAATCGCGCTCATCAACAGCTGGCTGTCGGACACGGCCCCCGGCGCGGCCGCGATGTAGGAGCCTTCGTGCAACTGCAACTGACCTACGACCCGGGCGAAGATCGCCTGCTGCTCTCGCTTATGCTGGCCGAGCGCTCGGCCAGCTTCTGGCTGACCCGGCGCATGACGCCGCTGCTCTGGCAGGTGTTGTGGCAGCGTGCCGGTGCGTCGCTCGACGGCGGCGTCAGCGGGTCTGCGCGGGAATGGCTGCTGTCCTTGAAGCAGGACGAGGCGCGTCAGACCCAGGCCCTGACCCGGGCGCCGAGAATGGCGACAGGGCTTCCGCCCATCCTGGTCTCGACCCTGAAATACGGACCCGATGAAAGCGGCGGGCATGCGCTGGAATTGATCGATGCGCAGGGCAGGGGGGAAGCACTGAAGCTCGACGATCCCAGCCTGTATGCCCTGATTCGTCTTCTCGACGAGACGGCGGAGGCGACCGGATGGGCGCTGGACCTGTGGCGGCCCAAGGCGCCCGAAGCGGGAGCGTTGCCGGCCCCGTCGGCGTTCCACTGATTGTTTCGATATAATCGGCGGGCTGCGATATTCCGCCTGGTCTTCCGCCGGCGTCGCGC
>JAJZPJ010000165.1 GCA_021811225.1 Pseudomonadota bacterium | reverse complement strand
AGATCACCCGGTTGATGGCCTCGCCTTACATTCTCTATGTGGAAGGAGAGAGCGATGAGCGCATCTTGCGCGCCTGGGCCGATCAGTGTGGCGCACAGGCAGCGATGGACCGGATTTGCTTCAAGACGATGGACGGTGGCGGCAAGACCAATATGCGGGAGAGGGCCAACGCACATTTCGCGGCCGTTAAGCAAATCATTCCGCCGGTGTCGAAATTGATGTTATTCGACTACGATAGTGGCGACGAGGCCTTCCATCCTGAGCCAGACAATCCGGGATTATCCGAATGGAAGCGCAAGAACATCGAAAACTACCTGTTGGTTCCGGATGCCTGGAAGCGCGCGGTGCTCAGGTTACTTGAGTACGGTGAGGACGAACTGTTTGCTCAACCTGCATTACAGGTCATCGACGATTTCTTTTCAGGGGAGAACCTGACGCTGCCGCCCGGTAAGAGTTGGCGAAATGTCGCGGCAAACGTATTTAGCGTAGTCGATGGCAAGCGCATCCTGTTCGAGAACGACAACTCGCTTTTCCAGCAGATCCGCAGCGGCTCACCCTCGGTAATGCTGACGCGCGAGCAGGTGGCCATGAGCATGACCGCCGATGAAATTCACGATGACGTCCATCATTTCATCGCTAAGGTCGTTGCGATGGCTGGCCTGGGTTGATGGCATCTCCCGGCGAGCGTGGTAGCCAGCGCCTGGCTTAATCGAATGAGCCGAGCGGCAGCTCCCGCTGCGGGCTCTGCGGCTGCGCCGGCGCTGCGTCGGCGCGCTGCAGCCCACCGATCCGGACCCCGAGCAGCCGCAGCTTCCTGTCCAGGGGCACCCGCCGCAGGCACTCCCCGGCCGCGCGCCTAATCGCCTGCGGGTCGGCCACCGCGGTGGGCAGGGTCAGGTCCCGGGTCAGCGTCTGGAAGTCGTCGTAGCGCAGCTTGATGCCGATGGTGCGTCCGAGGTAGCCCTTGCGCCTCAGATCTTCGGCGACACGCTGGCACAGGGCGGTGAAGATCTCCGACAGGAGCTGGCGGTGACGGCGCGGATGCAGATCCTGCTCGAAGGTGGTCTCGCGGCTGATCGACTTGGGCTCGGAGCTTGTGACCACCGGGCGGTCGTCGCGCCCGTGCGCGGCGTCGGACAGCCAGGCGCCGTAGCTGCGGCCGAAGTGCTGCTGCAGCCAGGCGGCTT
Source organism: Pseudomonadota bacterium (assembly GCA_021811225.1). Taxonomy (GTDB): domain Bacteria; phylum Pseudomonadota; class Gammaproteobacteria; order Burkholderiales; family Rhodocyclaceae; genus CAIYYX01. The sequence goes on along the minus strand of JAJZPJ010000165.1, from coordinate 4,618 downwards.
CCGCCCGCGCCAGTTGCCCGATGGTCGCGATGCCCAGATCCGCCAGCTTCTCGCCGGCCTTGGGGCCGATGCCGTTGATCTTGCGCACCGGCAGCGGCCAGATCCTGGCCGGGATGTCCGCGAGGCCGAGCAGGGTGATGCCGTCGGGCTTGTCGAGCTCCGAACAGATCTTGGCGAGCAGCTTGTTGGGGGTGATGCCGATCGAGCAGGTGAGCCCGGTGGCCTCATGCACCGCCTGCTTGATCCGGTGCGCGAGCGCCAGGCTCTCGCCCGCCACCTCGCTCAGATCGACGTAGATCTCGTCTATGCCCCGGTCCTCGATCTGCGGCGCGATGGCGGCGACCGCACGCTTGAACAGGCCGGAGTAGCGCCGGTAGGCGTCGAAGTCGGTGGGCAGCAGGATGGCGTCGGGCGCAGACCGGGCCGCCTTCATCAGGCCCATGCCGGAGAACACGCCCAGCGCCCGGGCTTCATAGGTGGACGTCGTGACCACGCCGCGCCCCTGGTAGTCGCGCAGGCGGGAAAACTGGCGGACGCCGTCGGCGCCGGCCGTTGGCTGCTGCTCGCACCGCCCGCCGATGACCACCGGCCGGCCGCGCAGCTCCGGGTAGCGCAGCAGCTCGACCGACGCGTAGAAGGCGTCCATGTCGAGATGGGCGATGCGGCGGGACGGGGCGGCCATGGTGCGGGCCGGGGCCTCAGCGGGTATTGAATTTCTCGGCGAGCTTGAGCAGCTTTTCCTGCCGCTGCCGGGCCTGCTGCTGCACCAGCCTCTCCTGCTGCTGCGCTTGTTGCGCCGCCCGGTGCCGCTCGGCCTGAGCCTTGAAGCGCTCGCGCAGGGTGGTCAGCGCCTGCTGTCGCTGCTCGGCGGTGACTTCGCCCGCAGCCTTGCCGTCGAGATCGAAGCGGCTGCTCGCCTGCGACAGCGCCTTCAGATAGCGGGTTGACGCCGTGTGTATGCGCATGGCGGCGCGCAGCTGTTGCGGGTCGAGCTCGGGCAGTCTCGCCACGATTGCCTTGTGTATGCCGATGGCCAGCGGCAGGCCGTCGCGGAATACCGGAAACGAGACGCCGAGCGAATCCAGAACGGCATTCCGGGGGCGTGACGGCTTGGGCGGCGATTCACTCATCGTGCTCGGGGATCCTGCGAAAGTTTATCCATGAACCGGCGGCTTGGCGCGGTATTGGCCCTGCAAAGCCAGCATCCAGCCGGGATACTCGGGCGGCAGGGCGCTGACCTCTTCGAGCGCCGCCAGATCCTCGAAGGACAGTTCGAGCCGGGCGGCGCCGAGGTTGTCCGCGAGCTGCTCCGGCGTTTTGGCGCCGACGATCACGGTGGAGACCTGCGGCCGGCTGAGCAGCCAGGCCAGCGCCACCTGCGCCACCGAGACCCGGAGACGCTGGGCGATCGGGCGCATCGCGTCTATGCAGCGGAAGGCGCGGGCCTTGTCGACCACCGGAAAGTCGAAGCTGGCACGGCGGGCGCCCTCGGGTCCCTTCTGATCGGGCCCGAACTTGCCGGTCAGCAGCCCGCCGGCCAGCGGGCTCCAGACCATCAGGCCGAGCTGCTGGTCCTGCAGCAGCGGCAGCACCTCGCGTTCCAGGTCGCGCCCGGCGATGGTGTAATAAGCCTGGACGCTCTCGAAACGGCTCCAGCGGTTTTTCTCCGAGATCGCCAGGGCCTTCATGATCTGCCAGGCCGCCATGTTGCACAGGCCGATGGTGCGCACCTTGCCCGAGCGCACCAGATCGTTCAAGGTGGACAGCGATTCCTCCAGCGGCGTCAGAGGATCGAAGCCGTGCAACTGGTACAGGTCGATGTGATCGAGCTGCAGCCGCTTCAGGCTGGCGTCGATCTGGTTCATCAGATGGACGCGCGATTGTCCCCGGCCGTTGATCGCAGTCTCGCTCATGATGCCCGTGGCCTTGGTGGCCACGACCAGTTCGTCGCGCGGCAGGCCGAGCGTCTTCAGCGCGCGGCCGGTGAGTTCCTCGGACTGGCCGAGCGAATAGACGTTGGCGGTATCGATGAAATTCACGCCGGCGTCGAAGGCCTGCTTTACCAGGGCGGTGGCGGTATCCTGGCCCAGGCCGCCCATCACCTTCCAGAAACCCTCGCCGCCGAAGGTCATGGTGCCCAGGCAAAGTTCGGAAACGTAAAGGCCGGTGCGGCCGAGGAGGCGATAGCGCATGACTTCTTCTCTTCCCGGAATCGAGACAACGGCCGCAAGATTAGCACTTTCCACGCTCGTGCGGACCGCCTCTTGGGGCCTGCCGGGGCATTGCGCCGGCGCTCGAATGAGCGTAAAAAAACATCGAACGGATTCTTCGGAGGGCAGCGATGACCATCCCCATCTCCGGCAACTACCTGGGTACGGCGCAGGACGCGACGCAAAGGAACCTGCAGCAGTTGTCCTCGGGCCTGCGCATCAACTCGGCGGCCGACGATCCGGCCGGGCTCGCCGTCGCCGTCTCCTTGAGCACGCAGGCCGCGGGACTGATGCAGGCCGCGGCCAATGCCAATAACGGCATCAGCCTGACGGCGACGGCCGCCGGCGCGATCGGGCAGATCGGCGACACCCTGCAGCAGATGCGCGCGTTGGCGGTGCAGGCCGGGGACGGCTCGCTCAGCGCCTCGGATCGGCAGGCGATCCAGAACCAGATCGGCCAGTTGGGCCAGCAACTGGACCAGGTCGCCGGGCAAACCCAGTTCAACGGACAGAACCTGCTCGACGGCAGCTTCTCTGCGCAGTTCCAGATCGGTGCCGATGCCGGGCAGACCGTTCCCCTCAGCATCGGCAAGCTGTCGGGCAGCGCCCTGGGCGTGGCGGGTCTCGACGTGACCACGGCGGCAGGCGGCACCCAGTCGCTCACCGCCATCGATCAGGCCATCGGCGCGGTCGCGCAGCAGCAGGCGCAATTGGGCGCCGTCTCGGCGGGACTCTCGGCGGCGCAGAACAACGCCGGCGTCGCGGCCGAGAACACCGTCGCCGCCGGCAGCCGCATCGCGGATACCAACTATGCCGCGGCGACCGCCAGCCTGACGCAAAACAACGTCCGGACCCAGGCGTCGATGAAGGCCTTGTCGATGTACGAAGCGATGCAGAAGCAGCAGGTCTCCAGCCTGTTGCCGTGATCCGGAGCGGAGCCGGTCAGAACTCGTTGCGGATGCGCTTGTAGCCTTGCACCAGCGCGTGGTTGGCTTGCGCTACGCTCTCGGAAAAACTCGCGGCATCCGAAGAGACCGGTTGGATGCGCGCCAGATCCTCGTCCGAATGGATGTTCGTGGTCGAGGGGATGTGGAACCCGGGCGGCACATGGCAGCCTTCGACCACCGAATTGTGGCGCACCACCGAGCCGTCGCCGATGGTGCAATTGAACAGCACGGAATTGAAGCCGAGGAAGGCGTTGTCGCCGACCGCGCACGGGCCATGGACGATGGAGCGATGCGCGATCGAGGTGTACCGGCCGATGGTGACGCCGCTGCCGGCCTTGCAGTGGATCACCACGCCGTCCTGGATGTTCGAGTGAGCACCGATGACGATCGGCTTCATGCCGCCGGCCTCGTCCATCTCGTCGGCGCGGATCACCGCGTAGGGGCCGATGAATACGTTCTCCTCGACGATCACCTTGCCGCAGAGGATCGCCGTGGGGTCGACGAATGCGGATTCATGGACGACGGGCAAATCGCCCGAGGGATTCTTGCGGATCATGTTTTTCTGCGGACTGAAGTGAACGAAACCATTCTACCCAAGCGGCCCCGGCTTTGTCAGGATTATCCGGTGCTGGGCGAGCGTGCTCAGTGTCGCGACGAAAACACGATGCCGCCGACGATCAGCGCGAAGGCCGCCGCATGGTAGAGATGCGGCAGTTCGCCCAGAAACGCCGAAGACATCATCGCGGCAAAGAGGGGCGTCAGATTGTTGAAGAAGCCCGCGATGGTCGGTCCCGCGCGCTCCACCCCGGCGCCCCAGCAGCGATAGGCGATGACCGCCGGCCCGAGCGCGATGTACAGCAGCGCCGCCGCCAAGGACCAGCTCCAGACGATATGCGGGTCGCCGATCGTCCATTCGACGGCGGTAAACGCGCCTGACCAGACCACTCCGAAGGCGATCTGGGCCAGCAGAAACGCCGCCCAGTCGCCGCGGATGTTCGCCGGGACCTTCGGGCGCGTCAGCATCCAGCTGTAGAAGGAAAATGCGATGGTCGCGGCGATCATGAAGACATCGCCCGGCACCAGATGCAGCGCCAGAAACCGGCGCCATTCGCCGCGGCACAGTACCAGCAACACGCCGGCGATAGACGACAAGGCGCCGATCAGCTGTCTGCGTCCGATCTTCGCATCGAAAAACAGCCAGCCCACCAGCAGCATCCACACCGGCATGCTCGATGCGACCAGGGTCACGTTGATCGGGGAGGAACTCTGCAGCGCGAGGTACTGGAGCGAGTTGTAGAGCCCGACGCCGAGCAGCCCCAGCAAGGCGAAGCGCCGCCAGGCAGCCCACAGGCCGCTGCCGGGACGGAAGATCCAGGCGGCCAGCGGCAGCAGGATCAGGAGCGCGATCGCCCAGCGCAGCAGGTTCAGGGTCATCGGCGGCACCCAGGCATGGACCAGGCG
>JAJZPJ010000164.1 GCA_021811225.1 Pseudomonadota bacterium | reverse complement strand
GGGCAAGCCACGGTGGGCGGCGGCGCCGCGGTGTAGATCAGGCCATTGACGGTGCCGATATTGAGCGGCGTCTCGGTATAGGTGCATCCCGGACCGGCGTCGTGGAAGCCGGTCACCGCGGTGGACACCGCGGTGGTGCCGATGTCGCCGTTGACGATCGTTTCAAGTCCCATGTTGGTCATTCCGGCCGAGCCCCCGAAGGTTCCGAAGGTCGAGGCCGAGCCCAGCGGTATTTGCGCGGGCGGGGGCGGCGTCACTGACGCGCTAGCCACGGTGAAGTTCCAGGTGTAGTCGCTCGCCATGGTGTCGGCGGGGACGGCCAGATCCTTGACCCCGTTGGCGCCGCCCTTGATCGTCGCCGTATAGGTCACGCCGGCGGCGAGAGCGCTAAGCGGCGTGAAGGTGGCGATGCGGCCGGTGGCGCTGTCCAGCACCACCGATGCTGCCGTGACCGGGGTCAGGGCGGGTGCCGGTCCGGTCACGGTGAAGGTCGCCGTGGTGAGCGTCAGCGGATCGATGCGCCAAGTGGCGGGAGCGCTGAAGCTCGCGTTGATGGTCGCGCTGGCGGGAACATTGACGGCAGCGGCGGCCGGGTTGGTCGACAGCACCGAGACATTGGCCGCCGGGACCGCGGCTGCTGCGGTGCTGAAGGTCCAGACATAGTTGCTGGCTGCGGGCAGGGGCGCCTGATTGCCCGCCAATTGATTGCCCGCCAGGTCCGTGGCCGCGGTGGTGATCGTGGCGGTGTAGGTGGTGCCCGCGGCAAGCGCCGCCGCCGGCGTGAACACCGCGGTCCGGCTGCCGACCGCGTAGCTCACGCTGCCCGCCGGCGCCGTGCAAGGCGTCGTGCAGCTCAGCGTGAAGCTGGCTGCGGTGATCGTAGCCGGGGCCATATCCTCGGTGAACACGGCGCTGATGGCGGTGTTGGTCGGCACGCCGGAAGTCGGTCCGGGAATCGTCGTGGCCGGAACGGTGAGCGTCACCCTGGGCCGGGTCGTGTCCAGCGCCGCACCGGTGGTGAAGTGCCAGACGTAGGGAGTCGCCAGGGCGAGGCCGGTGGCGATGCTCTTGGCCCCGGTGACCGTGGCGGTATAGTCGCTGAGCGGCGTCAGGGTGGAGCCGGGAGTCAGCGTATAGGTGGCGATCCGGTTGCTGGCGTCCAAGGCCACCGTGCCGGTGGGATTTACGCAAGGCGCCGTCGTGCAGGTCACCGTGAAGCTGGCGCCGCCGGTGAGCGCGGCCATCGGCTCGCTGAAGTTGGCGGTGATGATGGTGTTGTTGATCGGAACGCCGCTGGCATTGTTGACCGGCGCTACGGCGGTCACCGTGGGTGCGACCGCCACGATGCCGCCCGCGCCCAGGATCGGACTCCGTCCGCCGCCGCCGCCGCAGCCGGCCGCGACCGCGACCAGCAGCAAGGCCATCAGCCACTGCAGTGGCCTGGTAACGCTCTCGAACCTGTTCATTTGCTTCCCCTTGTGATTTGTTCCGGAAAACCACCGATGCCACCGACCGGACGCCTGACGGCAGCCACGTCGAGCTTCAGTGCAACGTGCGAAACCTAGCGCATCGGAGTATTGCCATTTATTGCCTGGAGTTCTGTGCGCTAGCGAACATGGCGGACGATTTCAAGCTTCGCTGGACGTTCGGGGCCGGCCCCCATCCGCCCGCCACGCATCAGCCGTTCGAGCGGACGACGCCATCGACGATCCTGACGCGGTCGCCCGCATGCCAGCCGGAGGGCGTCGACTGATGCATCGTTCGGGTCGAACCGTCATCCAGGCGAACGATGATTTCGTAGCTGTGGGTGGCATTGACCCGTCCTTCGATCTGGTTGCCGGCAACCGCGCCGCCGATCGCGCCGACGATGGTCATGACGTCCTTGCCGCGGCCGCCGCCGACCTGATTGCCCAGCAAGCCGCCGACCACGGCGCCGCCCGCGGCGCCCACGCCGCTGCCCTGGGCGCGGGTGGTGATCTCGCGGACCGATTCGACGACGCCGCAAGCGGCGCATACGGCGCCGCTCGCGGCCGTTTGCCGAGCGGAATTCTCCCGGGCACGCTCATGACGGAGCGGCGCTGTCCGGCGCGAGGCGGCGTCCGCTGTCCGGGTGGCCGGCTGGACCAGTTGAGCGGAGCGCGCCTGGACACCGTTGTCAGCGTTGTGCCCAAACGAGGTCGGGAGCCAGCCCATGATGGCGGCGATGCCGGCAGCGCAAAACAAGATGACCGCAATGCCGGCAACGATCATCAGCGGATGGATGCGGGCTTTCGGGTGGGTGGTGACGGGGCTGGTCATGGCGGTTTCCTTCCGAAGTTATTGCTGCTGCGTTCAAGGATCTGCAGGGGCCTGCGCGGTCTCCGGCGGCACGATGCGGCCGATGACCGCTGGGAAATGTGCAGCGATTTCATTTGCCCGCGGCCGGAACGCTTGGCGAAAGTTCATCCGCACAGGCGACCAGATCGGCGGCACGGTCGCCCTTGGCCGGATGGGCGACCGCCACGCCGAGGCTGATGCAGCCGTGAACGCTTACGGGTTGACCCGGTTGCCGATCACGCCGCCGACCGCCGCGCCACCCACCGTGCCGACCGCACTGCCGCCGGTCAGTACCGAGCCCAGCACCGCGCCTGCCCCGGCGCCGACGGCGGTATTTCTGTCCTGCGACGACATGCCGGCACAGGCGCTCAAGCCGAGCACCAGGGCGATGGTCGCCGCCAGTGCGGTCCATTTCTTCATCGTGTTCATATTCCGTACCTCCGTGATCGAACAAAGCGCCGGGCGCAGGCCCGTGAGGGCCGGAGCGGCGACTACTTCAGGCGCATGTCGTTCTTGACCGATTTCACGCCCTTGACCCGGCGCGCCACCCGGATGGCCGTCTCGATGTTGGCTTCGGAGCGAACGAAGCCGCTCAGCTGGACCACGCCCTTGAAGGTTTCGACATTGATTTCGGCCGACTTCAAGGTCGGCTCGTCGAGGATTGCGGCCTTGACGTTGGTGGTGATGACGGTGTCGTCGACGTACTGGCCCGTGCTCTCCTGGGTTGGCGTCGAGGCGCAGCCGGCGACGGTGGTCAACATCACTGCGGCGATCAGCGTGGATACGATTTTGAGGTTCTTCATTTCGATGCTCCCGGTTTGGTGATTGAAACGCTAGACTCTGCATCCCGTGGCCGCCGTCGCTAATGCGCCGTGCGTCCAGGCGATGGAGGCAGATTAGGGTTTGCCGCGCTCCGGGTCTGTTCGCCAACGCACAGAACGCAGCGGCTGCCCGTCCGCCCCGCGATTGCCGTCGCTATGTGCGCTGGCACACAGACCGTCCGCCCGGGGCGTAATAAAGTCCTCAGCGCTATGCAGGGCGTGTTACCTTTGTTGGTGCGGCATTCTTTCGGGGGCCATGATTCGGCATCCCCCACATCCCCATGCGGAATCGACTGGCAGCAGGAGCCCTGATATGTCCAGTGTCCATGACCCCAACCAAAATCATCTTCTGGCGGCGCTGCCCGACGCCGAGTTCGACCGTCTGGCGCCGCATCTCGAGCTGATCCCGATGCTGCTCGGCGACGTGCTCTACGAGTCCGGCGGCAGGCTGCAGCACGTCTATTTCCCGACCACGGCGATCGTCTCGGTGCACTACGTGCTGGAAAACGGCGGCTCGTCGGAAATTGCCGGCGTCGGCAACGAGGGGCTGCTGGGCGTGTCCCTGCTCATGGGCGGCGAATCGACGCCCAGCCGCGCCGTGGTGCAGACCGGCGGCCACGGCTACCGCCTCAAGGCGCAATTCCTGATGACGGAATTCAATCGCGCCGGCCCGGTGCTGCGGCTGCTGCTGCGCTACACCCAGGCGCTGATCACGCAGATGTCGCAGACCGCCGTGTGCAATCGCCATCATTCGGTGGAGCAGCAACTGTGCCGCTGGCTGCTGCTGACCCTGGATCGCCTGCCCTCGAACGAATTGACGATGACCCAGGAATTGATCGCCAGCATGCTCGGCGTGCGGCGCGAGGGCGTGACCGAGGCGGCCGGCAAATTGCAGAGCCACGGTTTCATCCGCTATCGCCGCGGCCACATCACGGTGGTGGATCGGGCCGGCCTGGAGACCCAGGTGTGCGAGTGTTATCACGTGGTCAAGAAGGAGTTCGCCCGCCTGCTGTCGGACGTGCGCCAGCGTCAAGGCCGGGTGGCGTCCAAGATGACGTCCAACCGGGCGGCCTGAAAAAGAGGGGAAGCGATGAACGCGATGGAAAAAATGCCGGGCGAACGACTGATGGCGATCGCTCTCGGATTGACGACGGCGGTATTGCTGATCGACGGCGGCATCGCGCTGAACGCCGCCGCGCGCTCCACCGCCCTCGCCATCGCGGTCAGCATCCCCGTGCTGCTCGCCGCCCTGGCGCTGCTGTTTGCGCGCCTGCGCCGGGACACCGGCGAGCGTCTGGCGCAGCAGCGCGCCAGCCAGGAGCTGCGCCAGCCCTTGCTCAAGGCGGGGGCGCTGCAGGACGCCATGTTCAACAGCGCGAATTTTTCCAGCATCGCCACCGACGCCCAGGGCGTGATCCAGATTTTCAACGTCGGCGCCGAGCGCATGCTCGGCTACAAGGCGGAGGAAGTGGTGAACAAGATCACGCCCGCCGGCATTTCGGATGCGCAGGAGGTGATCGCGCGGGCGGCGAGCCTGAGCCTGGAGCTGGATACCCCGATCACCCCGGGTTTCGAGGCGCTGGTGTTCAAGGCCTCGCGCGGCATCGAGGATATTTACGAGCTGACCTACATCCGCAAGGATGGCAGCCGCTTCCCGGCGATCGTCTCGGTCACCGCGCTGCGCGACGCGCAGGACAGGGTGATCGGCTATCTGCTGATCGGCACCGACAACACGGCGCGCAAGCGGGTCGAGGCGGAGCAGGCGCTGCTCGACCAGCGCCTGCGCGATCAGCAGTTCTACACGCGCTCGCTGATCGAGTCGAACATCGACGCGATCATGACCACCGACCCGCGCGGCATCATCAGCGACGTCAACCAGCAGATGGAGGCGCTGACCGGCTGCACCCGCGACGAGCTGATCGGGGCGCCGTTCAAGAGCTACTTCACCGATCCGGGACGGGCCGAGACGGCGATCACGCGCGTGCTGCGCGAAGGCAAGGTGACCAACTACGAGTTGACCGCCCACGCGCGGGACGGCAGGGAAACGGTGGTCTCGTGCAACGCCACCACCTTCCACGATCGCGACCGCAAGCTGCAAGGCGTGTTCGCGGCGGCCCGCGACATCACCGAACGCAAGCAGTTCGAGCATGCGCTGCAGGAAAACAATCTCGAACTGGAGAGCGCCAAGGCCGCCGCGGAAAAAGCCAACCAGGCGAAATCCGAATTCCTCTCCAGCATGAGCCACGAATTGCGCACGCCGTTGAACGCGGTGCTCGGCTTCGCCCAGTTGATGGCCTCCGAGACGCCGCCGCCGACCCCCGCGCAGAAGCTCTCGATCGACCAGATCCTCCAGGCCGGCTGGTACCTGCTGCGCCTGATCAACGAGATCCTCGATCTGGCGCTGATCGAATCGGGCAAGGTGTCGCTGTCGCAGGAGTCGCTATCGCTCTTCGAGGTGCTGCAGGACTGCCAGGCCATGATCGAGCCGCAGGCCGGCACGCGCGGGACCAGGATGATTTTTCCCCGCTTCGACAGTCATTTCTACGTCCATGCCGATCGCACCCGGCTCAAGCAGGTGATGATCAACCTGCTCTCGAACGCGATCAAATACAACCGGGCCGGGGGCACGGTCATCGTCCAATGCGGCGCGAGCGATGAAGGCCGGGTGCGGGTCAGCGTCAAGGATAACGGCGCCGGCCTGACCCCGGAACAGCTGGCGCAGCTGTTCCAGCCGTTCAACCGGCTGGGGCAGGAGGCCAGCGGCGAGGAGGGCACCGGCA
>JAJZPJ010000163.1 GCA_021811225.1 Pseudomonadota bacterium | reverse complement strand
TGAACCTGTTGCGTTGACTGGCCACCGTAAGGTGGCTCAAAGAAATCGGGGCCGCGTTAGCGACCCCGACAGCCGCTTCGAGCGGCTCACAAATTAAAGCCCCCGGCTTTGCCGGGGGATACTTACTCACTCGACATTTGATGCGGAGGCGCCACGGATACCATGCCCGATGCCGGCCCGGCCCCAAAGCCCTGGCATGCGCTCTCGGCCGAGGCCGTCGCCGGCGAACTGGGCGTCGATCCAGGAAGCGGGCTCGACGCCGCGGAGGCGCAGCGTCGCCTGGCGCGCTATGGCCCCAACAGCCTGCCAGAGGGCGCGCGGCGCAGCGTCTTGCGCATGATCGCGGACCAGTTCGGCGACTTCATGATCCTGGTGCTGATCGTCGCCGCCGTGGTCTCGGGCATCGTCGGCGATCCGGGCGATACCATCGCCATCGCGGTCATCGTGCTGCTCAATGCCGCCATCGGCTTCGCCCAGGAATACCGCGCCGAGCGGGCGATGGCGGCGCTCAAGCGGCTGGCCGCGCCCACGGCGCGGGTCAGGCGCGCGGGCGAAGCGCTCAGCGTCCCGGCCGACCAATTGGTGCCCGGCGACCTCGTGCTGCTGGAAGCGGGCGCGATCGTGCCTGCCGATCTGCGACTGATCGACACCGCGCAACTGCAGGTGGCGGAGGCGCTGCTGACCGGTGAATCGCAGCCGGCGGACAAGGACGCTCTCGTCTTGCCCGCCGCCGAGGCTCCGCTGGGCGACCGGCTCGACATGGCCCACAAGGGCACGCTGGTCACGCGCGGGCGCGGCGCCGGATTGGCGGTGGCCACGGGTCTCGCCACCGAGCTGGGCCGGATCGCCCAACTGCTCGCCGGCGCGGAGGAACTGAAGACGCCGCTGCAGCGGCGCCTGGCCCGCTTCGGCACGCGTCTGGCCCTGGTCGTGCTGGCGATCTGCGCCATCGTGTTCACCGCCGGCCTGCTGCGCGGCGAGCCGCCGCTGCTGATGTTCCTCACCGCGGTCAGCCTGGCGGTGGCCGCCATTCCCGAGGCGCTGCCCGCCGTCGTCACCATCGCGCTGGCGCTGGGGGCGCGCAAGATGGCCAGGCGCTACGCCCTGGTCAGGCGTCTGCCGGCGGTCGAGACCCTGGGCTCGGTCACCGTCATCTGCTCCGACAAGACCGGGACGCTGACCGAAAACCGGATGCGCGTCGAGCGCTACTTCGCCGACGGGGCGCTCGCGTCGAGCTTCGCTTCGGGCGAGCCCTGGGCGACGCTGGGGCGCGCGCTCGTACTGTGCAACGACGCCGATATTTCGGCTGCCGGCGCCGTCTCGGGCGATCCGACCGAGACGGCGCTGCTCGAAGCGGCGGCTGCCGCCGGCTACTTCAAGGCGGCGCTGGATGTCGCGCTGCCGCGCGTGGCGGAGCAGCCCTTCGATTCCGGCAGGATGCGCATGGCCACCCTCCACCGCACCGCCGAGGGCCACGTCGTCTATGTCAAGGGCGCGCCGGAGGCGCTGTTGCCGCTGTGCGCAGCGCAGCTCTCGGGCACCGGCGAGACCCCGCTCGACGCCGAGGCGCTGCAAGCCGCCGCCGAGCACATGGCGGCGGCGGGGCTGCGCGTCCTGGCGGTGGCGTATCGCCGGTTCGCCGAACGCCCGGCGGATCTCCCGGCTGCGCAGACGGGATTGATCTTCCTCGGCCTGGTCGGCCTGATCGATCCGCCCCGGACGGAGGCTGCCGATGCCGTGGCCGAGTGCAAGCGCGCGGGCATCGTGCCGGTGATGATCACCGGCGACCATCCGGCCACGGCCCGCGCCATCGCGCGGCGTCTGGGGATCAGCGGCGACGGCGACGGGGTCATGACCGGGACAGAGCTCGCAGCGCTCTCCGATGCCGCGTTCGCCGCCCGGGTGAAGGGCGTGGCGGTCTATGCCCGGGTCGATCCGGCGCAGAAGATCCGCATCGTCGAAGCGCTGCAGCGGGCCGGCGAGATCGTCGCGATGACCGGCGACGGAGTGAATGACGCGCCGGCCCTGAAGCGCGCCGACATCGGCGTCGCCATGGGCCGGGGCGGCACCGACGTGGCGCGCGAGGCGGCGCACCTGGTGCTCGCCGACGACAACTTCGCCACCCTGGTGCACGCGGTGCGCGAGGGGCGGCGCATCTACGACAACATCCGCCGCTTCATCCGGTACGCGATGAGCACCAACGCCGCGGAGATCTGGACGATCTTTCTCGCGCCCTTTCTCGGCCTGCCGATCCCGCTCCTGCCCATCCACATCCTCTGGATCAACCTGGTCACCGACGGCCTGCCCGGCCTGGCGCTGGCAGGCGAGCCCGCTGAGCCCGACGTGATGCGCCGCCCGCCGCGACCGCCGAACGAGAGCGTGTTCGCCCGCGGCATGTGGCAGCACATCGTCTGGGCGGGATTGCTGATGGCCGGGGTGACGCTCGGCACCCAGGCCTGGGCTCATCACAGCGGTTTTGCGCACTGGCAGACGATGGTGTTCACGGTGCTGACGCTCTCCCAGCTCGGCCACGTCCTGGCCATACGCAGCGAGCGGGAGTCGCTGTTCGCCATCGGCATCGCCTCGAACCCCAGGCTGCTCGCCGCCGTGCTGTTTACCGTCGTGCTGCAGTTGGCCACGCTCTACCTGCCGCTGTTCAACGCCTGGTTCAAGACCGAGCCGCTCTCGGCGGGCGAACTCGCCGCCTGCCTGGCGCTGTCGTCCGTGGTCTTTGTCGCCGTCGAGATCGAGAAGTGCATGCTGCGGGCGGGCTGGATCTACCGTTAGAGCCCGTTTGCCCGAAGGGCATTACGGGCTCTTATGCCAGTGCATCTGGCATAGAGCCGTCGCGCTCGCGGCGCAGCGCCTCGCCCAGATCGCCGAAGCGCCGGTCCTCGCGCCAGCGCTCCAGTTCCAGCGGCAGCTTGCGGCGCCAGTTCGGATGCTCGTTGACGCTGCCCGGCAGGTTCGCCTGTTCGATCACCGCGAAGACGTCTTCGGGCTGCACCGCCATGACCCCGGCCGGGCTGCGCGCGAGATAGCGGTGCACCGCGACCGCGAGTTCGAAGCTGACGTCGGGCAGCGTCTGCGCATCGGCGGTCATGCCCGCCGGCAGCAGCCCCTCCCGGGCCAGCGCCTGCAGCAGCCGGGGACGGTCCTGGGCGCGACCGGCCGCCAGCGAGGCCCGCAGTTCCTCCGAGGGAAACAGGCCGAGGGCGGCGCGGGCCGCGAGGTCTTGCCCCAGCCAGAAGCCGCGCAAGGTCGGCAGATCGTGGGTGCCGATGCACACCAGCGCCTGATCCGGAAAACGGGCCGGCATCAGGAAGTCGCCGTTGTCCTCGCGCGCGAAGAACAGCGGCCGGTAGGAGAGCACGCCCAGCGCCTTGAGTCTCGGGCGCAGGCCGTCGGGCACGGTGCCCAGATCCTCGCCGATGACCAGGCAGCGGTTGCGCTGGCTCTCCAGGGCGAGGATGCCGAGCAGGTCGTCGAGCGGATAGGAGACGTAGGCGCCCTCGGCCGCCGATGCGCCCGCCGGCACCCAGAACAGGCGGGTCAGGTTCATCACGTGGTCGATGCGCAGCGCGCCGCAATGGCGCATGTTGGCGCGCAGCGTGGCGATGAACGGGGCGTAGGCGGCATCGCGCAGGCGGTGCGGCACGAAGGGCGGCAGGCCCCAGTCCTGACCGTGCAGGTTGAAGTCGTCGGGCGGCGCGCCGGCGTGCGCCCCCGCGGCATAGACGCCCTGACCGGCCCAGGTCTCGGCGCCGCCCGGGCTCGCTCCCACCGCGAGATCCTGATACAGGCCGACGCCCAGGCCCAAGCGCCGGGAATGTTCGCCGGCCTCGGCCAGTTGCAGCTCCGCCTGCCATTGCAGGTAGGCATAGAAGTCGGTCTCGGCGGCGTGCGTCCGGGCGAAAGCGGTCACCGCCGGTCCGTGCGGGTCCTGGTATTCGGGCGGCCAGGCCGGCCAGCCCCAGACCGCGGCATCCCGCTCGCGAAAGTGCGCCTGCAGCGCCTCGAACAGCGCGTGGCTGGACAGCGCTTCGCCCCCCTCGGCGCAGAAGCGGCGGAAGGCGTCGGCGCGAGCGCTTCCCGTCGCCAGGTGACGGTCGCGGAAGTGCCGATAGGCGCGCGCCAGCGCTGCCAGCTTCAGCGCCGAGACCGCCTCGTAATCGACCAGCTCTGATTCGCGCAGTCGATGCAGATCGGCCCGAAAATCCGGATCGGCATCGAGATCCTGTTCCCGGAAATCGGGGATCGCCGCGACGTCGAGATAGAGGATATTGACGAACAGCCGGCTCGACGGACTGTAGGGGCTGAACTGCCCGGGCTGATCGGGGAACAGGGCGTGCAAGGGATTGACGCCGACGATGCCGGCGCCTGCCTCGGCGGCGAGATCGAGCAGCGTCTTGAGGTCGGTGAAGTCGCCGATGCCCCAGTTGCGCTGCGAGCGCAGGCCGTAGAGCTGCACCGCCGGACCCCAGATCCGTCTGCCCTCGCGCAATGCCGGCGGCTGGTAGCACTGGTCCGGCGCGACGATCAGCTGCATCCGCGCCGTCTCCGCCCGTTCGGGTTCGCCCAGCTCGAAGCGGTGGTAGCCGGTGGGCACGGGTTGCGGCAGCGGCAGGAGTCGGCGCTGGTACCGGGTGCCGGCCACGCTGCGCTCGGCCACCGCTTCGAGATCGGCGGGGAGAAAGTCGCCGCGCCGGCATTCGCCGTCCTCCAGCGTCAATGACCACCGACAATGCCGTTGGGCAAGATCCGTGGGCAGCGTCACTTCGATTCGCGGTGCGCCCGCCGAGGCCTTGAACACCATTGCCGGCGCCAGCGGTCTTTGCCAATCGCGGTTTTCGAATTCCAGCGCGAGCGCCGCGAGGTCGCCCTCGACCGGCAGGTGCATGGCCGCGAGCAGACGGCGCCGGGTGAGGTCGGAGACGACGTGGCGATTGCCCCAGATGTCGTGGTAATCGGAGCTGATGCCGCACAGGTCCGCCAGACGCTGGAGCGCCTCGTTGATGCCTTCGCTCATGCCCCGATCTCCCCCGCGGCGGTAGCCTCTTGAGCGTCGAGCTGCACCATCAGGACCAGCGAGCGGCCCTGTATCGGATAGGCGTCCAGTCCCGAATAGCAGCCGTCGCTGGCCAGGCCGGCGGCGTAATGGGTGTCCACCAGCGTCTGCCATCGGCAGCCGGGGTACAGTTCCGGCAAGCGGAAGCGGATCTCCTCGTGGTGGGCGTTGAACAGCAGCAGGAAGTTGTCGTCCTTGATCGGCCGGCCGCGCCGGTCGCGTTCTTCCAGCGCCCAGCCGGCGAGATAGACGCCCAGGCAGCGGGCGAATTCGTGGTTCCACTCCTGGTCGCTCATCTCGGTGCCGTCGGGCTTCAGCCAGTGGATGTCCTTGATGCCGGTGCCGTGGATTTCGCGGCCCTGGAGAAAGTGGCGGCGCCGGAACACCGGGTGCGCCCGGCGCAGCGCGATCAGCCGCTGCGCGAAGGCGAGCAGCTTGCGCGCTTCGGCAGACGGCGTCCAGTCCACCCAACTGGTCTCGTTGTCCTGGCAGTAGGCGTTGTTGTTGCCGCCCTGGGTCCGCCCCAGCTCGTCGCCGGCGACCAGCATCGGCACGCCCTGGGAGAGCAGCAGGGTGGCGAGCAGGTTGCGCTTTTGCCGGGCGCGCAGCGCGTTGATGACCGGGTCGTCGCTCGGTCCCTCGACGCCGCAGTTCCAGGACAGATTGTTGTCGGCGCCGTCGCGGTTGTCCTCCAGGTTGGCCTCGTTGTGCTTGTCGTTGTAGCTGACCAGGTCGTGCAGCGTGAAGCCGTCGTGGGCGGTGATGAAATTGACGCTGGCGTAGGGTTTCCTGCCGCTGTGCTCGTAGAGGTCGCTGGAGCCGGCGATGCGCTGCGCGAACTCGCCGATCAGGCCGCCGT
>JAJZPJ010000162.1 GCA_021811225.1 Pseudomonadota bacterium | reverse complement strand
GACGGCGCGGTGCTGCCGATTCTGCATCTGAACGGCTACAAGATTGCCAATCCGACTGTTTTCGCCCGTATCGAGCCGGAAGAACTGGATCAGTTCTTCCGCGGCTGCGGCTGGACGCCTTATTACGTCGAAGGGAATGATCCTGCGCGAATGCACGAGGCCATGGCGGCAGTTCTCGATACGGCACTGGAGCAGATCCGGGAGATTCAGCACGATGCCCGCGCCAACGGCAAAACCATGCGCCCGCGCTGGCCGATGATCGTGCTCAAATCGCCCAAAGGCTGGACCGGGCCAAAATGGATTGATGGCCAGCAGATCGAAGGCACTTTCCGCGCGCATCAGGTGCCGATCGCCGTGGATGCTGACCATCCCGAACACCTCAAGCTGCTGGAAGACTGGCTGAAGAGCTACCGGCCGGAGGAACTGTTCGACGAGTCGGGCCGCCTGATGCCGGAACTGGCCGAACTCGCGCCCAAGGGCGAACGCCGCATGGGGGCGAATCCCCACGCCAACGGCGGCATGCTGCTGCGCGATCTGATCATGCCGGACTTTCGCGACTACGCGGTGAAGGTGCCGTCGCCCGGCGCCGTGACGGCGGCCGACACCCACGAACTCGGCGTCTTTCTGCGCGATGTAGCCAGGCTCAATCGTGCGCAGCGAAATTTCAGAATCTTCGGCCCGGACGAAACCCTTTCCAACCGCCTGAACGCCGTCTTCGAGGTCACCAATCGGCAGTGGGGCGCCCGGGTCCAGGACAACGATGAATTCCTCGCCCTGGAAGGCCGGGTCATGGAGATGTTGAGCGAGCATCAGTGCCAAGGCTGGCTCGAAGGCTACCTGCTCACCGGCCGGCACGGGCTGTTCAACAGCTACGAGTCGTTCATCCATATCGTCGACTCGATGTTCAACCAGCACGCCAAGTGGCTGAAGGTCACCGCGGATCTGCCGTGGCGGCGCAAGATCGCCTCCCTGAATTACCTGCTGGCCTCCCACGTCTGGCAGCAGATGCATAACGGATTCACCCATCAGGATCCCGGTTTCATCGACCACGTAGTCAACAAGAAGGCCTCCATCGTGCGCGTCTATCTGCCGCCGGATGCCAACTGTTTGCTCTCGGTTTGGGATCACTGTCTGAAGAGCCGTCACTACGTCAACGTCGTGATCGCGGGAAAATATCAGGCGCCGCAATGGCTGGCAATGGACGCGGCCGTCAAGCACTGCACCGAGGGTGTCGGTATATGGCAATGGGCCAGCAACGACCAGCGTGTCGCACCCGACGTGGTCATGGCCTGCTGCGGTGACGTGCCCACGCTGGAGACGCTCGCCGCCGTCTCGATCCTGCGCGAGCATCTGCCCGAACTGAAAATCCGGGTGGTGAACGTCGTCGACCTCATGAAGCTGCAGCCGCAAAGCGAGCATCCGCATGGCTTGAGCGACATGGATTTCGACGAGTTGTTCACCCGTGACAAGCCGGTGATCTTCGCCTTCCATGGCTACCCGTGGTTGATCCACCGCCTGACCTATCGCCGCACCAATCACGACAACCTACACGTCCGCGGCTACAAGGAGGAGGGCACCATCACCACGCCCTTCGACATGACGGTGCTGAACGATCTGGATCGTTTCCACCTGGTGATGGATGCCATCGACCGCCTGCCGCAAACCGGTGACAAGGGCATCTACCTGAAGCAGCAGCTCAAGGACAAGCTGATCGAGCACAAGCAGTATATCGAAAAGTACGGAGAGGATATGCCGGAAATCCGCAACTGGAAGTGGGGCAATTCCAGGTGAATGCTCGTATCCCTCAACGCACGAAACCTGCAACATAACGAACACGGAAGGAATAGCCATTATGGAACCCGATACCGATCAACCCAAGGCTCCCGAATCGAAACCTGACGCGAAACCCGGGGCCGAGTCGGCGGCTGCCGCAAAGGATGACCTGACCAGTGGCTTGACGAGCGAAGCGGCCCGCGCCCTTCTGACGAAGTTCGGCCCCAATACCATGCCGGATACGAGCATGCACCCGTTGCGCATGGCGCTCGAAAAATTTTGGGCTCCGGTTCCGTGGATGCTCGAGGCCGCGATTGTGCTCGAACTGGTGCTCGGCAAATATGTAGAGGCCGCGATCATCGCCGGCCTGCTGGTGTTCAACGCAGCGCTCGGACTGTTCCAGGAAAGCCGCGCCCAGGCAACCCTCGCCGCACTGAAGTCCCGGCTCGCGCTGAGCGCGTCCGCCCGGCGCGACGGCGCGTGGAAAACCGTACCCGCGGCCGAGCTTGTGCCGGGCGACGTGGTGAAGCTCTCACTCGGCGGCGTGGTCGCCGCGGATGTGCACATCACCGGCGGGGAAGTTCTGCTCGACCAATCCATGCTTACCGGCGAATCGGTACCCATCGAAGCGGGTGCGGGCGTGCAAACCTTTGCCGGAGCACTGGTGCGTCGGGGCGAGGCGGTGGCGGAGGTCACGGCGACCGGCGTGCGCACCAAGTTCGGCCGTACTGCGGAGCTGGTCCGCACCGCCCATGTCGTGAGCTCCCAGCAGAAGGCGGTTCTGCGCGTGGTGCGCAATCTTGCCGCATTCAACAGCGTCGTCATCGTGGCGCTCGTCGCCTATGCCTACTTTCTCAAGATGCCGCTGGCGGAGATCATCCCCCTCGTCCTAACCGCAGTCCTGGCGTCGATACCGGTTGCGCTGCCGGCCACGTTCACCCTGGCGGCAGCGCTCGGCGCGCGCGCCTTGGCAAAGCTGGGTGTCCTTCCGACCCGGCTTTCCGCGGTGGATGAAGCGGGAACGACGGATGTCTTGTGCGCCGACAAGACCGGCACGCTGACCCAGAATGCGCTGACGGTGACGACCGTTCATCCCATGCCCGGCTTCGACGAAGCGCATGTTTTGGCACTGGCCGCGCTGGCGAGCGCGGATGGCGGGCAGGACCCGGTGGATGCAGCCATTCGCGCGGCCGCCTCGAGCAAAGGCGTCTCCGACGCGCCGACCTTGGTCAAGTTCGAGCCTTTCGATCCGGCGAAGAAGATATCCGAGGCGAGCGCAACCGATTCGACCGGCGCTGCGCAACGTATCGTGAAGGGCGCCTTTGCCGTGGTCAGCGGCCTCGTACCACAGCCCCCGGACGCGACAGCCACGGCGGACGAACTCGAGCGGCAGGGCTTCCGGGTTTTGGCGCTGGCGGCGGGACCGCAGACTGCGATGAAGCTGGCAGGACTCATTGCGCTGAGCGACCCGCCCCGTTCAGATTCGGGGGCACTCATTGCCGAATTGCATGAGCTGGGCGTTCGCACCGTGATGGTGACGGGCGATGCGCCGGCGACCGCGGCCATCGTGGCTCACGCGGTAGGGCTCGATGGTGCCGTCTTCCCGCCCGGTCCAATCCCCGACAGCGTCCACCCCGAGCAATTCGCGGTCTTCGCCGGCGTCCTCCCGGAAGACAAATACAAGCTGGTCAAGGCGTTCCAGAAGGGTAACCATACCGTCGGCATGTGCGGCGACGGCGCCAATGACGCGCCGGCGCTGCGCCAAGCGCAGATCGGCATCGCAGTCTCGACGGCAACCGACGTCGCCAAATCGGCCGCCGGCATGGTGCTGACCGAGCCCGGACTCGCCGGCATCGTCGCCGCGGTCAAGGAAGGGCGAATCACGTTCCAGCGCATCCTCACTTACACGCTGAATACCATTGTCAAGAAAATCGTGACCGTGCTCTTCCTGGTCGTCGGCCTGATCATGACAGGGCACGCGATCCTGACCCCGATGCTGATGGTCATCGTGATGGTCACCGGCGATTTTCTCTCCATGGCATTGACGACGGATAACGTGCGGCCGTCGCCGATGCCGAGTGTATGGCGCATCGGTAGCCTGACGGGGGCAGGCGTCATCATGGGTGTGTGCCTGCTGGCCTTCTGCACTGGCGTCCTGGCCATCGGTAAATTCGGCGTGAATCTCGGAATAGAGGCGCTGAAAAGCCTGGCCTTCGTCGTCCTGGTATTCGGTAGCCAAGCGATGCTCTATTCCATTCGTGAACACCGGCACTTGTGGGGCACTCGTCCCAGCCTCTGGCTTGCGGTGTCGTCCGTTGCCGATATCGTGATCGCTTCGGCATTGGCGGTAAGCGGAATCGCAATGACATCCTTGCCGCCCCTGGTGGTGGCGGGCACGCTTGCTGCGGCAGCTGCCTTCGCATTCGTCCTGGATTTGGTGAAGATTCCCGTATTCGCTCGTCTCGGGCTCGCCGAGCGCCCGCACGACTGCCCCTTGACTCACGCGACCAAGGGCCTCGCAAAAGCGGAAGAAATACCCTTGACGGAAGCCGATACCGGCCAACCCAAGGCTCCCGACTCCAGAGCCGAGCCTCAGCTCGAAGCCAAAGCCCAAACACCATCGGATTTGACGTCGCGGATCGCCGAGCGGTCCTACGCACTTTACGAGGAGCGGGGCCGCCAGGACGGCCGGGCAGTTCAGGACTGGGAGAAAGCGGAGCGGGAGATTCGGAAAGATGAACCCGATAAATGAACAGCGGCGAACAACAAGGCTAACATGATTGAAAGGATGAAGATGAAGATCAAATCAAGGGATTTTCGGGTGAAGGAAGACGACAAGGTCGATCTCAAGAAGTGGCCGACACGGGTGAAACCGGTATACAAGACGAAAGAAGCCTACAAGGCGCTTCTCGAAAAACAGGTTGAGGAGCTGAGCGAGCAACAGCGGCTGCACTATGCGTCCAACCGTTACGCAGTGCTGCTGATCTTTCAGGCCATGGACGCCGCCGGCAAGGATGGCGCCATTCGGCACGTCATGTCCGGCGTCAATCCCCAGGGCTGCCAGGTATTCAGCTTCAAGCATCCGAGCGCCACGGAGCTGGAGCACGATTTCATGTGGCGTACCTCCCAGTGTTTGCCGGAGCGCGGCCGCATCGGCATCTTCAACCGATCCTATTACGAGGAAGTGCTGATCGTTCGCGTGCACCCGGAGATACTCCGCAGCCAGGGTCTTCCGGATAGCCTGGTCGAAGAAAGCGCAATCTGGCAGGAGCGGTATCGCTCCATCGTGGATCTGGAGAACCATCTCTATCGCAACGGCACACGGATCATCAAGTTCTTCCTTCATCTCTCAGAGGAAGAGCAGCGAAAGCGATTTCTGGATCGCATCGACGAGCCCGAAAAGAACTGGAAATTCAGTCAGGCCGACATCGAGGAGCGGAAATTCTGGAAAGAGTACATGCGTGCCTATGAAGCCTGTCTGAGTGCGACGAGCACAAAAAAAGCACCCTGGTATGTGGTGCCAGCCGACGACAAGGAGAACGCCAGGCTGATCGTTTCAAGGATTATTCTCGACACGTTCAAGGCCCTCAAAATGCGCTACCCTGAAACCGACGCGAAACGCCAGCAGGAATTGCTGTCGATCCGCCAGCAACTGATGAAGGAAGGTCCCAATGGCAGTTGATGAAGGTGAATTCAGCCTGCACTGAATCGTTGAGGGCAGTGCAATAACACCATTTGAAGGAGCGCCGAAAATGAAGAAATTACTTCCGCCGGATGATTTCAACGAAGTAGTGGGGGAGGCTTACGAGTCGCTGCTGGAGAAGGCGCTGCAGAAAGCGCATCAAACCGGCGCCTTCGTCCACGACACGTTTGATGAGATCAGGGACGAGCTCGCTGCCTTGTACAAGTTTGGCGATGACGAAGTCGTCAAGCTGGAAAAATATGTGAGACGGGATTTGGTCGACGCTGCGCAGCATCTGGACAAGACCGGCAATTTAAGGGATTGGCTGGGTTTTGACGTGGCGTTGATAAAGAGCGAATTCTGGAAGCTTTTTTCCGAAGCGGCGGATCAGACCACGGTAGCGCTCAATCGATTGAAGCTGCAGGCGGCAAATGCCGAATACCACGGCGGCGAACTCGTCGGCCTGGGAACGTTGGTCTG
>JAJZPJ010000161.1 GCA_021811225.1 Pseudomonadota bacterium | reverse complement strand
GCAGCTTCGGCATCGCCGCCGACGAAATGCCGGCGGCAGCGCTGCGTCTGTTGGGCGAGGGCGGCTCGCCGGGGAGCGGCTGCTGGCTGTGCGCCGACCCGGCCCAGCTCGCGTTCGAGCAAGGACAGCTGACGCTCGCGGGCGGCGAGCTCGACATCGGCGAGGCGGAGATGCAGCAAATCGTCGCGGCGCTGACGCCGCATCTCGCCGCGCATCTGCCCGGCTTCGAAGCCTTACTCGCCGGCGCGCGGGGTCGCGCCTACCTGAAACTGGCGCACGCGCCGCAGCTCCGCTGCACGCCGCCCTCGGCCGCGATCGGACGCAGTCTCCAATGGACCTCGCCGCGCGGGCCGGACGCCGCGGCCTGGCAGCGACTGGGCAACGAGCTGCAGATGCTGTTGCACGCCCTGCCCGCGAACCGCGAGCGCGAACGCCAGGGCCTGCCGGGCATAAACACCCTGTGGTTCTGGGGCGCGGGCGCTTTGCCCGCGGCAGGCCCCGGCAGCTACGACACGATCGTCTCGAGCCGCCGAGACGACGCGCTGCTCGCGGGACTGGCCGCCTGGTCGGGCAGCCAACTTCGGATGCATGACCGGCAGCGCTGGCCGAAGACCGGCAGCACGCTCTTCGTCTGCGACGATCTGCTGGCCCCGGCCCAGGAGCTGGACGCCGCCGCCTGGCGCGAACGGCTGGCCGGCATCGAACGCGACCATCTGACGCCGCTCGCCGCGGCCCTGTCCGCGGGCGACATCGACTGCCTGCGCCTGACCGCGCTGGGCGAAGAGGCCCGTCTCGACATCGAGATCAGGCGCCGCGACCTGTGGAAGTTCTGGCGCAAGCCGCGCGCGCTCTACGAGCTCGCCTACCCCGCGGAGCTTCTGCCGTGACCCAGATCCTCACCCGGCGGGTCCCCGTCAAAGCCAGCGCGATGCTCGAACAGCAGGGCATACCGCCGCTCCTGGCCCGTCTCTTCGCCGCCCGCGGGGTCACCGATATCGACGGGCTCGACACCCAGCTCGCCCGCCTGCTGCCGCCCGAGCGCCTGTTCCGGGCCGACGAAGCGGCCCGCCTGCTCGCCGACGCGATCGACGCAAAACGCCGCCTGCTGATCGTCGCCGACTACGACTGCGACGGCGCCACCGCCTGCGCGGTCGGCCTGCGCGCCTTGCGGAGCTTCAATGCCGACGTCCGTTATCTGGTCCCCAACCGCTTCGAATACGGCTACGGCCTGACCCCGGAAATCGTCCGTCTGGCGGCGGCGCAAAAACCCGATCTGTTGATCACCGTCGATAACGGCATCGCCAGCTTCGAAGGCGTGGCCGAAGCCAGGCGCTTAGGGATGACGACCCTGATCACCGACCACCACCTGCCGGCGGCGATGCCCGCGAACGAGCTGCCCGACGCCGAAGTGATCGTCAATCCCAACCAGCCCGGCTGCGATTTTCCCAGCAAGGCCTTGGCCGGCGTCGGCGTGATGTTCTACGTGATGCTGGCGCTGCGCGGCGAATTGCGCCGGCGCGGCCGCTTCAATGGCAGCTTTGAACCGAACCTGGCCGCCCTGCTCGACCTGGTGGCGCTGGGCACGGTCGCCGACGTGGTGCCGCTCGACCGCAACAACCGCATCCTGGTGGCGCAGGGCATCGCCCGGATGCGCAGCGGCCGCATGCAGCCCGGCATCGCGGCGCTGTTTCGCGCCGCCGGCCGCGACGCCGAGCGCGCCTCGAGCTTCGACCTGGGCTTCGCCCTGGGGCCGCGCCTCAATGCCGCCGGCCGGCTCTCCGACATGGCGCTGGGCATCGAATGCCTCGCCAGCGACGACGCCGCGCGCACGCTCAACATCGCCCAGGAACTCGACGCCCTGAACCGCGAACGGCGCGCGATCGAGAGCGGGATGAAGGACGATGCGCTCGCCCGTCTGGAAAATATCGATGCCGGCGGCCGCGCCAGCCTCTGCCTGTTCGAGCCGGCCTGGCACCAGGGGGTGATCGGCATCCTCGCCGCGCGCATCCGCGAACGCCTGCACCGCCCGACCTTCGCCTTCGCCGGCGGAACCGAGGACGAACTGAAGGGCTCGGGCCGCTCGATTCCCGGCTTGCACCTGCGCGACGCGCTGGACCTCGTGGCCAAGCAGCACCCCGGACTGCTGCTGCGTTTCGGCGGCCACGCCGCGGCGGCCGGCCTCTCGCTGCGCCGGGCCGATCTGGCGCGCTTCGAGGCCGCCTTCGAGGCGGTCGCACGCAGCTTGATCGCGCCCGCCGATCTGAACCGCACCATCGAGACCGACGGCCCGCTGGAAAACGCCCACATGTCGCTCGCCTCGGCGCGCCAACTGGAAGCGCAGATCTGGGGTCAGGGCTTCCCGGCGCCGGTGTTCTCCGACGAGTTCCAGGTGCTGAGCCAGCGCCTCCTCAAGGACCGCCACCTCAAGCTGATCCTGGCCAAGAACGGCGCACGCTACGACGCGATCCAGTTCAACTTCGCCGAGGCGGCGCCGGCGAAGATCCGCTGCGCCTATCGCCTGGGCGTCAATGCCTACAACGGCCAGGAGACCGTCCAGTTGCTGCTCGAGCACTTCGAGCCGGCGTAGAACGAATAAGCGGCAAGGTATAATCGGCGTTTTCAAGGAAACCCCGTCCCCATGGAAGCCGAACGCATCAACATCCTCGCCAATCGCCTGGCCGACCTCTCCGGACGCTGCACCGAACTGCGGAGGTATCTTTGACTTCGATGCCAAGGCAGCGAAGCTGGAAATCCTCGCGCGCGACCTGGAAGACCCCGACATCTGGAAGGACGCCCAGCGCGCGCAGGAATTAGGCAAGGAGAAGAAGCTGCTGGAGGACGTGGTGCTCTCGCTCTCCGGGCTCGACCAGGAGATCCGCGACACCCGGGAGCTGTTCGAGATGGCGCGCAGCGAGGACGACGACGACACGCTGACGAGCGTCGCCGGCGACATCGACGGCATCGACGGCGAGATCGCCGGTCTGGAATTCCGCCGGATGTTTTCCAATCCGGTCGATCCCAACAACTGCTTCATCGACATCCAGGCCGGCGCCGGCGGCACCGAAGCCCAGGACTGGGCCTCGATGCTGCTGCGCATGTACCTGCGCTACTGCGAGCGCAAGGGCTTCACCCCGGAGCTGCTGGAACAGTCCGACGGCGACGTGGCCGGGATCAAGACCGCGACCATCAAGGTCACGGGCAACTACGCCTACGGCTACCTGCGCACCGAGACCGGCATCCACCGCCTGGTCAGGAAGTCGCCCTTCGATTCCGGCGCACGCCGGCACACCAGCTTCGCCAGCGTCTTCGTCTATCCGGAGGTCGACGACTCGATCGAGGTGGACGTCAATCCGGCCGACCTGCGCGTGGACACCTACCGCGCCAGCGGCGCCGGCGGCCAGCACATCAACAAGACCGACTCGGCGGTGCGCATCACCCACATCCCCTCGGGCATCGTCGTGCAGTGCCAGAACGACCGCTCGCAGCATCGCAACCGCGCCGAGGCGATGGCGATGCTGAAATCGCGGCTCTATGAAGCCGAACTCCGCAAGCGCCAGGCCGAGCAGCAGAAGCTGGAGGACTCCAAGACCGACATCGGCTGGGGCCACCAGATCAGGAGCTACGTCCTCGACCAGTCGCGGATCAAGGATCTGCGCACCAACGTCGAGATCGGCAACACCCAGGGCGTGCTGGACGGCGACCTCGATCCGCTGATCGAGGCCAGCCTGAAGCTGGGCGTCTGAGCGACATGAGACTCACCATCGTCACCGGCGCCTCGCGCGGACTGGGCGCGGCACTGGCCGATGCGCTGCTCGAACCCGGACAGCGTCTGATCTGCCTGGCGCGCAGCCCGCTGCCCGAGCTGGCGCAACGGGCCAAGGACCAAGGCTGCGCACTCGACCTGCTGCGCGTCGACCTCGCCGACCCGGCCGCCGCCGCGAGCGTGCTGGAAAATCATCTTTCCCACATCGCTGGCGGCGGCATCGTCGAAGCCCGCCTGATCAACAATGCCGGCACCGCTGTCCCGGTCGGGCCGGCGCACAAGCTCCCGGCAACCGCCGTGGCCGAGAGCGTCGCGGTCAATCTCGCCGCGCCGATCGCGCTCACCGCAGCCTTTCTGCGTGCCACCGGCGACTGGAGCGCGGACCGGAAGATCCTGAACATCTCCTCGGGCGCCGCGCACACGGCCTACCCGGGCTGGAGCGTCTATTGCGCCACCAAGGCCGGCCTCGACCAGTTCTCGCGCTGCCTCGCGCTGGAGCAGCGGGACCTGGCCCGCGGCGCGCGCATCGTCTCCCTGGCGCCCGGCGTCATCGACACCGACATGCAGACATCGATCCGCGCCGCGGCGCCCGGCGACTTCCCCGCCCAGCCGCGCTTCCTGGCGCTCAAGGCATCCGGCCAGCTCGCCGCTCCGGCATCCGCTGCCCTGCGCATCCTCGCTTATATGGAACGCAGCGACTTCGGCGCGCGCACCGTCGCCGATCTGCGCGACGCCGACTAATCATTTCATAGAGACCGCCATGACCGATACCCCCAACGCGAATCCCGCCGCCGACGAGAATCCTGAAAACCATTTGATCGCCGAGCGCCGCGCCAAGCTCGCCGAACGGCGGGCGGCGGGCAACGCCTATCCGAACGACTTCCGCCGCGAGAACACCGCGGAAAAGCTCGACGAGCTCTACGGCGGCAAGTCGCGCGAGGAACTGGAGACGACGCCGGTGGCGGTCAGGATCGCCGGGCGCATCATGCTGAAGCGGGTGATGGGCAAAGCCAGCTTCGCCACGATCCAGGATCTGTCCGGGCGCATCCAGATCTTCGTAGCCAACGACAAGGTAGGCGAGGCGGCGCACGCCGACTTCAAGCACTGGGACATCGGCGACATCGTCGGCGTGGCCGGCACCCTGTTCCGCACCAAGACCGACGAGCTGACCGTCGCCGCGACCGAACTGCGCCTGCTCACCAAGTCGCTGCGGCCGCTGCCGGAGAAGTTCCACGGACTCACCGACGTCGAACAGAAGTACCGCAGCCGCTACGTCGATCTGATCACCAACGAGCAGACGCGCTTCACCTTCGTGGCCAGGAGCCGGATGATCCAGTCGATCCGGAACTACATGATCGGCCACGGCTTCCTCGAGGTCGAGACGCCGATGATGCACCCGATCCCCGGCGGCGCCGCGGCCAAGCCCTTCAAGACCCACCACAACGCGCTGGACATGGAGCTGTTCCTGCGCATCGCGCCGGAACTGTATCTCAAGCGCCTGGTGGTCGGCGGCTTCGAGAAGGTGTTCGAGGTCAACCGCAACTTCAGGAACGAGGGCCTGTCGCCGCGCCACAATCCCGAATTCACGATGATGGAGTTCTACGAGGCCTACGTCGATTACCGCATGCTGATGGACTTCACCGAGGGCCTGCTGCGCCACTCGGCGCGCGAGGCGCTGGGCACCGAGGTGTTCGAGTACCAGGGGCGCACGCTCGACCTGTCCAAGCCCTTCGCCCGATTGTCCATCGTCGAAGCCATCCACCGCTATCACCCCGGCTACTCGCCGGCGCAATTGAACGATGCCGCCTGGCTGAGACAGAAGCTCGCCGACCTGAAGGCCGAAATGAGGCCGGACGCCGGCCTGGGCGCGCTGCAGCTCGCGCTGTTCGAGGAGACCACCGAGGCCGATCTGTGGGAGCCGACCTTCATCATCGACTACCCGGCGGAGGTCTCGCCGCTGGCGCGGCGCAACGACGCCAACCCGGAGATCACCGAGCGCTTCGAGCTGTTCATCGTCGGCCGCGAGATCGCCAACGGCTTCTCGGAACTGAACGATCCGGAAGACCAGGCGGCGCGCTTCCTGGAGCAGGCCCGGGCCAAGGAGGCCGGCGACGAGGAGGCGATGTATTACGACGCCGACTACGTCCGCGCGCTGGAATACGGCCTGCCGCCCACCGGCGGCTGCGGCATCGGCATCGACCGGCTGGTGATGCTGCTCACCGACAGCGCCAACATCCGCGACGTGAT
>JAJZPJ010000160.1 GCA_021811225.1 Pseudomonadota bacterium | reverse complement strand
TTCAGCCCGCCTTCATCCAGATCACCGGCTTGCCCTTGAGGCTGGCCCTCGCGGGCGCGGGTGCGGCGCAGTCGGGATCGGCCAGCGCGGCATCGAGCGCGGCGCGCAGCGCCTGCTTGAGCGGCGCCAGGCCGCGGCTGGCGGCCGCTTCGTTCTCCAGCAGTTCGGCGAAGATTTTCTCCAGCGCCTGCCGGCCGCGCCGCTGGGTCTCGCCGTAGCCGCGCACCAGGCGGGCGCAGCGGGCGATCTCCAGCACCAGTTCGCGGTCGAGCGCAGCCATGCCCAGCCGCGTCAATGCGCCCAGCCAGCGCTCGATCGTCGCCTGTTCGATGAGGAAGCGCGAGCTCTTCCTGCGCCGCGGCTTGAACAGCGAGAGCAGGCGCAGCGAGAGGAAGCCGGCGACGGTGCTGGTCTTGAGCTTGAGGCCGAAACTGAAGCTCTTGCCGCGATGACGGACGCGCGCCGCATCCCAGGCGCGCAGCCGGCCGGCCGGTCCGGGCGGCAGGATGTCGGCGATCTCCTCGACGCCGGGTTTCAGATAGTCGGTGATCACCACCGGCTGGTCGTCCTTGGCCTGCACCCCGCTGCGCACGCGCTCGAAGCGGCTCGAGCGCGTCTTCAGTTCGGCGACGCGGATCACGTCCTCGTAGCTCATCCACAGCGACAGCAGCCGGGCCGCCTCACGGGTCACGGCGAAGTCTCCGGTGCCGACCTGCGCCTCGCGATCGACCGCCAGGATCTTGCGCACCCGGTCGAGATAGAGCGCCGCGTAGGCGGCATCCTGGTAGTCGGCCAGACGGATCACGGCGCGATCGAGCAGCTCGTGCAGCTCGGGCGGAAATTCCTTGTGCACGCGCCCGGAAGCGGGCGGCCTTGCAGCGATGCTCGGCGCCGCGGCGGGGGCTGCTTCGCCGGCGGCCCGGGCGTAGCCCAGCTCGAAGCCGCGCAGGCTGGCTTCCGTTCCCTTGCCGTTGCCCCTGATCGCCGCACGGCAGGACTCGATCGACAGCGGCAGGACGCCGGAACCGGCCATGGCGCCGAACAGCACGGCGTTGATGATCGTGCCGGCCTGCTGCGCCAGCGGCGCCATGTCGAACAGGATCGCCCGCTGCGAGAGCTGCGGCGCGGCGGCGAGTATCCTCTCCGAGGCGTAGCGGCCATCGACCGGCACCATTTTTTCTGAGGTGGCATAGATGCGGTGGGTCGAGGCCACCAGCGTGGTCCGGTCGGCGGTGACGAAGGCGTTCTGCAGCGCGCGCCCGGCTTCGACCAGTTCGGAGGCCGCCATCAGGTCGATGCCGCCGGGGCTGGGGATCAGCGCCATCACCGGCAGCCTGCCCGCCGTGGCCGACGCCCGCTGCGGAAAGATTTCGAGGTAATAGGTGGTGGCGCCGGTGCGCTGCGAGACGCCGGGAATCGAGGTGCTCTGCACCGGGAAGCCCTCGTCGGTCGCGGCATCGACCAGCCAGTCGGCGAGCATGCCGCCGCCCTCGCCGCCCAGCGCCGCGACCAGGATGGTGAATGGACGCAGGGCGCTCATGAGCGCGCCTCCTCTGCGGCGCGCCCGGCCAGCGTCGAGATCACCCGCCGGCGCAGGCCGTGGGCGAGCCGGTCCCACCAGCCCGGGTTCTGGATCACCTCGGTCTTGTAGAAGGAGGGGCACAGCGCCGCCGCCTGCGCCGCCTCGCCGCACAGGCCGCAGCCGACGCAGCCGCTATTGACGGTGGTCACCGGGTCGCTGCGCAGCGGGTCGGGGTTCTCCTTGATGGTCAGCGACGGGCAGCCGGAGAGACGGATGCAGGCGCGGTCGCCGGTGCACACGTCCTCATCGACGCCGAAGCGGGTGCGCAGCACGCGCTCGCCCGCCTTGAGCCGGGCGGCGTCGATCGGCCGGCTGCGGCGGGTGCGCTCGAGCATGCACTCGCCGTCGGCGATGATCACCTTGAGGCCGCGCTCCTTGGCGCTCATCGCCCGGCGCAGCGCCTCGGCGACCGGACCGACCTGGTAGTTGTCGACCCGCTCCAGCCACTTGACGCCGAACGCGCGCAGCGTGCTCTCGATGCCGATCGGGCTGCCTTCCTTGGCGGTCAGACCGGGCGTGGACGGGATGTTCTGGGTGCCGGTCGCCGAGGTGTAGCCGTTCTCCATGATGATCAGGACGCCGTCGTCGTTACGGAACAGCGCGTTGGCCACCCCCGAGGACAGGCCGTTGTGCCAGAAGCCGCCGTCGCCCATCACCGTCACCACGCGGCTGCCGAAGTTCGGCCCGACGCCGGCGGCGGCGGCCAGCGACAGGCCGAAGCCGAGCACGGTGTTGCCGAGATTGAAGGGCGGCAGGGTCGAGAAGGTGTGGCAGCCGATGTCGGAGCTGATGTGGATGCCGCCCAGTTCGCGGTCCACCAGCTTCAGCGCCGAGAACACCGGCCGCTCCGGACAGCCGACGCAGAAGCCGGGCGGGCGCGCCGGCACCGGGGCGCCGAGCAGTTCCGCGGCGCGGCTCCTGGCGGCGGCGATGCCGTCCAGCACGGCGTCGATGCGCCCGGTGTCGAGCCCGTCGGGCAGCGCCAGCTGGAGGAAGCGGCCGATGCCGCCCAGCACCACCTCGCCGGTGTATTCGCCGGCCAGGGGCAGGATGTCCTTGCCGATCACGTGCGGAGCGTTCACGTCGGCGCGGCGCAGGATGGAATTGATGCTCTCCTCGAGGTGCGCCGGCTGGCCCTCCTCGACGATCATCACGGCGCGCTTGGTCCGGCAGAACTCGGTCACCTCCTCGGGCAGCAGCGGATAGGTGACGTTGAGCACGTACAGCGGAATCGCCGACTCGCCGTAGGCGTCGGCCAGCCCGAGTTGCTGCAGCGCCCGGATCACGGTGTTGTACAGGCCGCCTTGCAGGACGATGCCGATCTCGGAGTAGCGGCCGGGGAAGAATTCGTTGAGCTTCTGCTCGCGGATGTATTTCAGCGCCGCCGGCATGCGCACGTCGATCTTGTGCTTCTCCTGCGAGTAGTTGGCCGGCGGCAGCGGGATGCGCTCGACGTCGAAGACGGGCTTGGCGATCTTGTTCAGTCCGGAGAACTTCGCTTTGACGTTGTCGCGGCACTCGAAGCTGCCATGCACGTGGCAGGCGCGGATGCGCAGCTCCAGCATCACCGGGGTGTTGCTCGCCTCCGACAGCTCGAAGCCCCGCTCGACCATGCGCACGATCGAGGGCAGGTTGGGCCGCGGGTCGAGCAGCCACATCTGCGACTTCATGGCGAAGGAATGGCTGCGCTCCTGGATGATCGAGGCGCCCTCGCCGTAGTCCTCGCCGATGATGATCAGCGCCCCGCCCTTGACCCCGGCCGAGGACAGATTGGACAGGGCGTCGGAGGCGACGTTGGTGCCGACCACCGACTTCCAGGTGACCGCGCCCCGGAGCGGATAATTGATCGAGGCGCCGAGCATCGCCGCGGCGCCGGCCTCGTTGGCGCAGGCCTCGAAGTGCACCCCCAGCTCGCCCAGCACGTCCTGCGCATCGGCGAGCACGTCCATCAGGTGCGACACGGGCGCGCCCTGGTAGCCGCCGACGTAGGCGACGCCGGACTGCAGCAGCGCCTTGGTCACCGCCAGGATGCCCTCGCCGGTGAAGGTCTGGCCCGAACCCAGACGCAGCTTGTCGACTTCGGTCTTGAACGATCTTTCCATGACTAACCCCTTGCGCTGCGTGGTTTTCGGTGGGCGACCGCCGCCCCGCAGGCAACCGCGTCGGGGTTTTCGGCGGCCTGCAATTATGCCCGAACGGTGCTCTGCTGTAGCGGTGCCCGCGACCCGTTCCCGGCCAGCCGGGAGATGAAGGCGACGTTGTCGGCGAGCGTGGCCTCGATGTGCGCGACCTGATCGTTCGAGAGATGGCGGTACTTGCCCAGCACCTCGAGGTAGTCGCGGATCGGCCGGGGCTGGTCGAGCGGGCGGGTGAGCCTGAGGCCCGCGGCCGGAGAGAATTCCCAGAGCATGACGAAGTTGGTCTCCACCGCGGCTCTGGCCACCGCGATGTTGTCCTTCGAGGGAAAGCGCCAGCCGGTGGTGCAAGGCGAGTAGATGTGGAGATAGGCGAAGCCGCGCTTCGACGCCGCGATGGCGCGGTCGAGCTTGTCGTAGAGGTCCTCCATGAAGCCGGTGGAGGCGGTGGCGACGTACTCGCAGTTGTGCATCATCATCAGCACCGGCATGTTCTTGGCGTCGCGGGTCTTGCCCTGGGCGTATTCGCCCACCGGCGTGGTCGAGGTCCAGGCGCCGAACGGGGTGCAGGACGAGCGCTGCATGCCGGTGTTCATGTAGCCCTCGTTGTC
The DNA here is from genome assembly GCA_021811225.1 of Pseudomonadota bacterium. Classification (GTDB taxonomy): domain Bacteria; phylum Pseudomonadota; class Gammaproteobacteria; order Burkholderiales; family Rhodocyclaceae; genus CAIYYX01. The sequence goes on along the minus strand of JAJZPJ010000160.1, from coordinate 1,697 downwards.
GACGCAGATGAACAGGATCTCCTCGCCCCGCTCGGCCGCGCCGGAGAGCGACTGGAAGCCGACGTCGGAGGTGCCGCCGTCGCCGGCCAGGGCCATCGCCGTCACCTCGCGCCCCTGGCGCTTGTAGTGGCGCTTGATGCCGGTGAGCATCGAGGCGGTGTTGGTGAGCAGCGGATGGAACACCGGCACCTTGGTGCCGGTCAGGCCGTTGTAGCCGACCGCGCCCATGCCCGGGATGCAGCCCGGCGGCGTCGCCAGCACCGTGTCGGGGCCGACGCGGCGCAGGGTGTGGCGCATGATCAGCTCGGTGTTGCAGCCCTGGCAGCCGGACAGGCCGGGCACGAACAGGTCTTCCAGATCGCCGACCTCGTTGTAGATGCGCGCGCTGGTGACGAACTTCAGCGCCCCGGTCCGGCAGACTTCGACGCAGGCCGGCCCGCCCTCGACGCCGACGCAGCGGTCGCACTTGACCACGTGGCCGGCGCGGGCGTTGTGGGCGATGCCGGCGTAGGCGCAGCCGACGGTGCACAGCAGGCAGTTCACGCACTTCGAACCGTCCCAGCCGATGACGCCGCTGTCCTGGTCCTTGGTCAGCGCCCCGGCGGGGCAATTGGCGACGCAGTTCGGGTCGCCGCACTGGCGGCACAGCGCCAGCCCGAAACCGTCCTCGCCGTCGGGCACGATCTGCAGGCGCGCGTCCAGGAGCTCGTCGCTGCCGGCCCGGGTCCCGGCGCAGGCGACCATGCAGGCGTTGCAGCCGTCGCACAGCTCGGGCCGGAAGGCGATGGTGTCATAGGCGCTCATGCTGCCTCCGAAGGGCCGCCCCAAGGTGGCAGCCTACTATCATAGGGAAGCCGCGACTGCGGCTGAACACTCGTCACCCCCGCCCTGGGGGAGGGGGTTGGGGGGAAGGTTCTCATGCTATCTCCAGGTCTTCGACATCAGCAGCCGCCCGGTCCGCTGCGGCTGGGCGATGAACTGCTCGCGCAACGACGAGAGATCGACGCGGCGCAGGATCAGTTGCCACATCACCCCGGGGTCGAGCGCCCGGTTGATGCCGAAGATGCCGGCGAGCCGGTTGTCCTTCATGACGATCTTGAGATAGCTGGCGGCCTCGGGGTCGGTCTCCTCGGCCACCACCTCGCCGGCGCTGCGGCTGCCGACCGAGACCGCCTGCTGGCCGAAGAAGGCGTAGGTGTTGAGCGGCACGGCGCCGGGATAGGCTTTGAGCGCGGGGTCGCCGGCCATGGCCATGCCGGCGGTCTGGCCCTGGAGCACGGCGTCGGGCAGGATGCCGTTCAGGATGCGCTCGCCGTCGGCGGCGAAGAAGCCTCTCGCCTGGGCGACGTCGCCGGCGGCCCAGACGTCGGCGAGCGAGGTGCGCATATGCTCGTCGACCAGGATGCCGCTCCCGGTGGCAGCGCCCGAGCCTGCGAGGTAGTCGAGCACCGGCGCCACGCCGGTGGCCACCAGCAGCAGGTCAGCGTCTTGCTCGCTGCCGTCGGCCAGCGTCAGCCGCGCGCCTGCTTTGCCGGACTGCCGCGGCGAGACTTGGGTGACGCCGCTGCCCAGCAGCAGGCGCACGCCGTGCTCAGCGAACACGCGCTCGATGATGTCGGCGGCGGTTCGGTCGAAGTAGCCGGGCAATACCTGGGGTGCCTGTTCCACCACGGTGACCGCGACGCCGGCCTTGGCCA
>JAJZPJ010000159.1 GCA_021811225.1 Pseudomonadota bacterium | reverse complement strand
TGCCCAGACAGGACGAGGACCTCGCCGCCATTCTCTACACCTCGGGCACCACCGGCCGCGCCAAGGGCGCGATGCTGAGCCACCGCAACCTCGCCGCCAACGCCCGGGTGCTCGCTTCCTACTGGCGCTTCAAACCCGACGACGTGCTGCTGCACATGCTGCCGATCTATCACGTGCATGGCCTGTTCGTGGCCAGCCACTGCGCCCTGATGAGCGGCTCGGCGATGCTCTTCGAGCCGCGCTTCGCCTCCAGCCGGGCGCTGGAACTGTTGCCGCAGGCGACGGTGTTCATGGGCGTGCCCACCTATTACGTGCGCCTGCTCAATGAGCCGGGTTTCGATAGCGCGCTCTGCGCCGGGATGCGCCTGTTCGTCTCGGGTTCGGCGCCGCTGGCGACGGAAACCTTCGATGCATTCCGGGAGCGCAGCGGCCACACCATACTCGAACGTTACGGCATGACCGAGGGCGGCATGTTCGCCTCCAACCCGTATCAGGGCGAGCGCCGCCGCGGCACCGTCGGCCTGCCGCTGCCCGGCACCGAACTGCGCCTCGTCGCCGATGACGGCCAGCCGGTGCGGGAGGGCGAGGTCGGCCGGATCGAGGTGCGCGGCGACAACGTCTTCGTCGGCTACTGGCAGATGCCGGACAAGACCGCCGAGGAATTTTCTCCCGGCGGCTGGTTCAGGACCGGCGATCTGGGCAGTGCGGACGCCGAAGGCTACGTCAGCATCGTCGGCCGCTCCAAGGACCTGGTCATCACCGGCGGCCTCAACGTCTATCCGAAGGAGCTCGAGACGCTGATCGATGCGCTGCCCGGCGTCGCCGAATCGGCGGTGATCGGCCTGCCCGATCCCGACTTCGGCGAGGCGGTGACCGCGGTGGTGGTGGCCAGGAATGGCGCCACGCTCGGCGCGGCGGACATCATCGGCGCCCTGAAGGGTCAGGTGGCCGGCTTCAAGCTGCCCAAGCGGGTGTTTTTCGCCGCCGATCTGCCGCGCAACGCCATGGGCAAGGTGCAGAAAAACCTGCTGCGCCAGCAGCTTTCCGCCTGAGGACCCTCGGTCCGCATTAAATTTAAGTTTGTTTAATTCGGGCATTAAGTTTACTTCTTGGCGCATCGTCCCGCTGGGTGTATTTTGCCTCTGCCCATCGGTGGCACACTATCAATAAACCAGGAGACGAACCATGACCGCAATCCCCGTTACCCGATCGAATTCCTCTTGGCAGAGGAGCGCATTGCTGTTTCTGGCATTCGCGGCGGCCGTCGCCGCGCTGCTGATGCCTCCGGTCGCCAGCCACGCCGCCGCAAAGCCCAAGGCGGTGTCGGCCAAGAAGGACAAGGTGGTGTTCCAGGTCAGCGACGCCGACCCGAAGAAATGGAACCTGGCGCTGAACAACATCCACAACGTCCAGGAGGCGCTGGGCAAGGACAAGGTGCAGGTCGAACTGGTCGCCTACGGCCCGGGCATCGGCATGCTCCGGATGGAGTCCGAAGTCGGCAACCGCGTCGATGACGCCGTCGCCAACGGCGTCAAGGTCGTCGCCTGCGAGACCACGATGCGCGCGCTGAAGCTGACCAAGAAGGACATGCTGGACAGCATCGGCTATGTCCCCGGCGGTGTCATCGAGCTGATGAAGCGCGAGCACGAAGGCTATGCCTATATCCGTCCCTGAGGCGGGCGCGCTGCCGCTGCCGGCGTGGTGAGTGCCGATCCGGCCGGCCCCGGGTTCGACTGGAGCCGGATCGAGACCGTCCTGCTCGATATGGACGGCACTCTGCTCGACCTCAATTTCGACAACCACTTCTGGCAGCGTCACGTGCCGCTCGCCTACGCCCAGGCCCGCGAACTGCCGCTGGCGGCGGCCCAGGAGGAACTGGCGGGGCGCTACCGGGCCCGGGCCGGCACGCTCGAGTGGTATTCGGTCGATCACTGGGCGGAGGAACTGGAACTCGACATCATGCGGCTCAAGGAGGAGGTGGCGCACCTGATCGCGGTGCACCCCCGCGTCACCGACTTCCTCGCCGCGGTGCGCGCCAGCTCCAAGCGCCTGGCGCTGGTGACCAACGCCCACCACAAGAGTCTGGCGCTGAAGATGGCCAGGACCGGGCTGTCCGGCTACTTCGACGCGCAGATCACTGCCCACGAACTGGGCCTGCCCAAGGAGGATCCGGCGTTCTGGCAGAGATTGCGCCGGCACTTTCCTTTCGATCCGGCGACCGCGCTGCTGGTGGACGACAGCCTGCCGGTGCTGGACTCGGCGCAGCGCGCCGGCATCGCCCACCTCGTCGCGGTGCGCTGTCCCGACACGCAGTTGCCGGCCAAGGACACCGGCGGCTACGCCGCCATCGACCACTTCGGTACGCTGATTCCGGGACTGTGATTCCACAGACAGGAGAAAGGCGATGACCCTAGCCTTCTGGTGCGTACTGATCGCGGCGCTGCTGCCCTACGTCTGGGGCAGCTTGTCGAAGAGCGGCGGCAGCTACGACAACGCCCGGCCGCGGCTGCAGCAGAAGACCGGCTGGCGCCAGCGGGCCGACTGGGCGCAGCAGAACAGTTGGGAGGCTTTCGCGCCCTTCGCCGCGGCGGTGCTGATCGCCCACTGGGCGCACGCCCGGCAGCCGACGGTCGATCTCCTGGCCGGCCTGTTCATCGTCTTCCGCATCGGCCACGGCATCGCCTATCTCGCCGACCGGCCGACCTTGCGCTCGCTCGCCTGGAGCGCCGGTTTCTGCTGCGTCCTGGGCCTGTTCGTCGCCGCCGCGCAGGCTTAGGCCAGTCCCAGCTTCTGCGCCAGGCCGATGCGCTGCAGCTTGCCGGTCGGGCCCTTGGGCAGTTCGGCCATGAACAGGATCTTTCTCGGCACCTTGAAGTCGGCCAGGCGCAGGCCGGCGAATTCGCGCAGCTCGCGCTCGCTCGCCTCCATCCCGGGGCGCAGCACCACCACCGCACCGGGCTCCTCGCCCAGCTTCTCGTGCGGAATCGCGAAGGTCACCACCTGGGCCACCGCCGGATGATCCATCAGCACCTCGTCCACCTCGCGCGGCGAGAGCTTTTCGCCGCCGCGGCTGATGATCTCCTTCAGCCTGCCGGTGATGCTGACGTAAGCCTCTGCGTCGATGACGCCCTGGTCGCCGGTGCGGAACCAGCCGCCGGTGAAGTTTTCGGCGTTGGCCTGCGGATTGTTTTCGTAGCCGGCGGTGACGTTGGCGCCGCGGATGACGATTTCGCCGATGGCGCCGTGCCCCAGGATCTTGCCGCGCTCGTCCATGATCGCGACCTCCGGGCCGGCACTGACGCCGACGGTGCCAGGCTTCCGGGCTCTGGGCGGCAGCGGATTGCTGCACATCTGGTGCGCGGCTTCGGTCATGCCGTAGGCCTCGATCAGCGGCGCATCGAAGGTCTGCTCCAGTTCCCGGATCACCTGCGGCGGGATCGAAGATGAGGAAGAACGGATCAGGCGCAGCGGATTCCTGGCGATGATCTCCTTGTTGTGCCCGGCGCGGGAGAGGATGGTCTGGTGCATGGTCGGCACGGCGGTGTACCAGGTCGGTCTGGCCTCGTCCATCCAGCCGAAGAACCTGAGGGCATTGAAGGCCGGCGGGCAGAACACGTAGGAACCCGCCGACAGCGGCGCGAGCAGGCCGGCGATCAGGCCGTGGATGTGGAACAGCGGCATGACGTTGAGGCCGCGGTCGGCGGCTGAGAGCGTGAGCGCCGCGCCGACGTTGCCGGCGGAGGCCGCGACGTTGGCCTGGGTCAGCGGCACCAGCTTGGGCCGCGCCGTCGACCCCGAGGTGTGCAGGATCAGCGCCACGTCGTCGGCCTCGGCGAAGCCGCCTTGGCCATGCCCGCCCGCAGCGACGGTGCCGCAGCGCAACTTGAGTTCGAAGCTGCCGGCGCCGCTCGCCGGCGTCGGCGTCAGGTCGAGCACCGCGATGCCGTGCTGCTGCGCCACCGCGATCGCGGGCGAATCGCTGCCCGCCTCGACGATCAGCGCCTTCGCACCCAGGTCGGGCAGGTTGAAGGCGAACTCGTCGCTGCGGTAGCCGGGATTGAGCGGCGCCGCGGTGGCGCCGCAGGCCACCGCGAGAAAGGCGCTGCCCGCCTCCAGATTGTTTTTCAGCACGATGGCGACGCGGTCGTTGCGGCCGATGCCGAAGGCGTTCAGCGTGGCCACCGTGCGGACGATCAGCCGGCGCAGTCGGCGGTAGTCGAGATCGGGGACGCCGGGGGCGCCGATCGCCGCTGCGTCGTCGGCGCCGGCGGAGAGCAGTTCGGTCAGTGTGGTGCAGCGCTTCATCGTGCTTCCTTCGGTGGTGAATCGGTTCAGAGGGCCTCGATCCTGAGGCGGCCGCGCTGCTCCTGCAGCGTCCTGGCGAGCAGGCTCACGGCGGCGTAGATCGCGTCGATGTGGGGGGTGGGCAGATCGGTGATGCGTCCCAGTTCGACCACCGAGCCGATCAGCGCGGCGATCTCCGGCGCGCGCCCCGCCTCGACGTCCTGCAGCATCGAGGTCTTGTGCCGGCCCACCGCTTCGGCGCCGGCGATGCGCTTCTCCAGGGAGACCCGGAAGCGGATGCCGAGCTTCTCGCCCACCGCCTGCGCCTCGCTCATCATCTTCGCCAGCAAATCCCGGGTCAGCGGAAACCGGCAGATGTCCACCAGGGTCGCGTGGCTGAGCGCGCTGATCGGATTGAAGCTCAGGTTGCCCCACAGCTTGGTCCAGATTTCCGAGCGGATGTCGGCGAGCAGCGGCGCCTTGAAGCCGGCGCGGCGCAGCGTCTCCGCCAGCGCCAGCAGACGCGGCGTCTCGGTGCCGTCGATCTCGCCCACCGAGAAGCGATTGCCCTCGATGTGATGGAGCACGCCCGGCGCCACGACCTCCGCGGCGGGATAGACCACCGAGCCCAGCACCCGATCCACCGGCAGGTTCGCGGCGATGACCCCGCCCGGATCGACGCTCTCCAGGCGGCGGCCCTCGTACTCGCCGCCGTGCTTCATGAAGTACCACCAGGGAATGCCGTTTTGCGCGGTCAGCACCGCGGTCTGTTCGTGGTACAAGGCCGGCAGCTCATGGACCACCGCCGCCACCTGGTGCGCCTTCATGCCGAGCACCACCAGATCCTGCAGCCCCGCCTCGGCGATGCGCTCGGTGGCCCTGAGTCTGACGACGCTCTCGGTTCCGTCCTCGGCGATCAGCTTCATGCCGTGCTCGCGGATGGCGGCCAGATGCGCGCCGCGCGCGATCAGCGTGACCTCTTCGCCCGCCTGGGCCAGCCTGACGCCCAACAGGCCGCCGATCGAGCCGGCGCCGACTATGCAGATTTTCATCGGAGGGTTCCTGCTACGAAGATAGAATAGAATCGTCTATAGCGGGCCGAAGGAAAAGATCGCTTCCCGGAGGGCGGCGCAAGCGGTGTGGTGAAGGAAAAGCGGTCACGCATCGGCGAAAGTATAACCATGAGCGAAGCCTTAGACGAGGTTCCCGTTCTCGATTTCATCGGCGCGCCATCGGGCCCGACCCGGGAGCGTAACGCGGAACCGGGCGACGGCAAGGAAGGGCTTGGGCTGCCGCGATGATTGAGTCTTCCTCCCAGCCCGACGTCATCGCCGACGGCGCAAGACGCAAGGGCAGAGCCCAGCCCAAGGGCCGCTCGCCCGATCCGCGCGCGGCGAGCGAGGTCTCCGCCCTGCTCGGGGGCGATCCGCGCCGGCGCGATCTGCTGATCGAATACCTGCACCGCATCCAGGATGCGCACGGCCACATCTCGGCGGCGCACCTCGTCGCGCTGGCGGCCGAGCTCAAGCTCGCGATGACCGAGGTCTATGAGGTCGCCACCTTTTACCATCACTTCGACGTGGTCAAGGAGGGCGCCGCGGCGCCGCCGCAATTCACCGTGCGCGTCTGCGAATCGCTCTCCTGCGAGCTGGCCGGCGCCAAGGAACTGTACCGGGCGATCGCGGCGCGCGAGGGCGTGCGCATCGTCAAGGTGCCCTGCGTCGGCCGCTGCCACGCGGCGCCGGTGGCGGTGGTCGG
>JAJZPJ010000158.1 GCA_021811225.1 Pseudomonadota bacterium | reverse complement strand
CGACACCTACGACGACCACCGCATGGCGATGTGCTTCTCGCTCGCGAGCCTGGGCGGCGCGCCGCTCACCATCAATGATCCGGGCTGCGTCGCCAAGACCTTCCCCGGCTATTTCGCGGAATTCGCCAGGATCGCGGCGCCGGTGATCGCCATCGACGGGCCCTCGGCTTCGGGCAAGGGCACGGTGGCGGCGCTGGTCGCCCAGCGCCTGGGCCTTCACTATCTCGACAGCGGCTCGCTCTATCGCCTGACGGCGCTGGCCGCGCTTCGCGCCGGCGTATCCCTGGACGACGCGCTGGACGACGAACAGGCGGTGGCCGCCATCGCCGCGGCGCTGCCGGCGCGCTTCGAGGGCGGCCGCATCTGGCTCTCCGACGACGACGTCACCGACGCCATCCGCAGCGAGGCTTGCTCGCGCGGCGCATCAACAGTGGCTGCCCTGCCCGCGGTGCGCCGGGCGCTGCTCGATCGCCAGCGCGCCTATCGCCAGGCGCCCGGCCTGGTGGCCGAGGGCCGCGACATGGGCTCGGTGGTGTTCCCGGACGCAGTGCTCAAGGTGTTTCTGACGGCGAGCGCCGCCGCGCGCGCCGATCGCCGTCATAAGCAGTTGATCGAGAAAGGGATGTCTGCTAATATCGCATCCCTTTTGCAGGATCTGCTGGAGCGGGATGCGCGCGATGCCGCGCGCGAGGTGGCCCCCCTGCGGCAATGCGCGGATGCCGTACTGCTGGAGACGACGGAGCTGTCCGTCGAACAGGCGGTGGCGGCGGTGCTGGAGTGGGTTTCAGCGCTCCGACGCGGTCGGCAAGATTGATTGGATTTGACCGGATCGCGCAGCAAGCGATACGCGTACGGTATACGCGTAGAAGTACCGCAGTGACCGCTTCGCCGCGAGTGCATGTGGCTCCAGGCAGACGGTGCAACAAGGTGTCGCCGCACGCGCCAGCGCCGGCGGATTTTATCAACTCACACTGCCGCCGATTCACGACTGGATTTGCGGCGTTTAGGCTTATTAGGCTCTTATGACCACTGCTCACATCGAAACAACCCCCGCACCGGACAGCTTCGCCGCCCTCTTCGCCGAGTCCCTCGAGCGCCAGGAAATGCGCGCCGGCGAAGTGATCACCGCCGAAGTGGTGCGCGTCGACCACAATTACGTCGTCGTCAACGCCGGCCTCAAATCCGAGAGCTTCATCTCCGTCGATGAGTTCAAGAACGACGCCGGCGAGATCGACGCCAAGCCCGGCGACTACGTCGCCGTCGCCATCGAGATGCTCGAGGACGGCTACGGCGAGACCCGCCTGTCGCGCGAGAAGGCCAAGCGCATCGCCGCCTGGAACGATCTCGACAAGGCCATGGTCGATAGCACCCTGGTCAAGGGCATGATCACCGGCAAGGTCAAGGGCGGCCTGACCGTGATGCTCAACGGCATCCGCGCCTTCCTGCCCGGTTCGCTGGTGGACATCCGTCCGGTCAAGGACACCACGCCCTTCGAAGGCAAGGAATTCGAATTCAAGGTCATCAAGCTCGACCGGAAGCGCAACAACGTCGTGCTCTCGCGCCGTGCCGTGCTGGAATCCAACCTGGGCGAAGAGCGCCAGGCGCTGCTCTCGAACCTCAAGGAAGGCAGCATCGTCAAGGGCATCGTCAAGAACATCACCGACTACGGCGCCTTCGTCGACCTGGGCGGCATCGACGGCCTGCTGCACATCACCGATCTGGCCTGGCGCCGCGTCCGCCATCCGTCGGAAGTGTTGAACGTCGGCGACGAAGTCGAAGCCAAGATCCTCAAGTTCGACCAGGAGAAGAACCGCGTCTCCCTGGGCATGAAGCAGCTCGGCGAGGATCCCTGGGTGGGCATCTCGCGCCGCTATCCGTCCGGCACGAGGCTGTTCGGCAAGGTCACCAACCTCACCGACTACGGCGCCTTCGTCGAGGTCGAGCAGGGCATCGAGGGCCTGGTGCACGTCTCCGAAATGGACTGGACCAACAAGAACATCCATCCCTCCAAGGTCGTGCAGCTGGGCGACGAGGTCGAGGTCATGATCCTCGAGATCGACGAGGAGCGCCGCCGCATCTCGCTGGGCATGAAGCAGTGCATTCCCAATCCCTGGGACGAGTTCGCGATGAACCACAAGAAGGGCGACAAGGTCAGCGGCCAGATCAAGTCGATCACCGACTTCGGCGTGTTCATCGGCCTGCCCGGCGGCATCGACGGTCTGGTGCACCTGTCCGACCTGTCCTGGTCGGTTTCCGGCGAAGAGGCCAAGCAGGGCTACAAGAAGGGCGACGAGGTCGAGGCCATGGTGCTGTCGATCGACGTCGAGAAGGAGCGCATCTCGCTGGGCATCAAGCAGTTGGAAGGCGATCCCTTCACCAGTTTCGTCGCCAACTACGACAAGAACAGCGTGGTCAAGGGCACGGTGAAGACCATCGACGCCAAGGGCGCCGTGATCGATCTGGGCAACGACGTCGAAGCCTATCTGCGTGCCTCGGAAGCCGCGCGCGACCGGGTCGACGATCTGCGCACGATGTTCAAGGAAGGCGACGGCATCGAGGCGATGATCATCAACGTCGATCGCAAGACGCGCTCGATCAACCTGTCGATCAAGGCCAAGGATCAGGCCGAGCAGTCGGATGCGATGCAGAAGCTGTCTGCCGAGAGCGGCTCCGCCTCGACCGGCACCACCAGTCTCGGCGCGCTGCTCAAAGCCAAGCTCTCCAGTACCCAGCAATAAGCGTTTGGGCCGGATATGACCAAGTCCGATCTGATCGCCAATCTGGCGGCGCGCTTTCCGCAACTGGTGGCCAAGGACGCCGATTTCGCGGTGAAGGTGATCCTCGACGAGATGACCGCGGCCTTGTCCCGCGGCGATCGCATCGAGATCCGCGGCTTCGGCAGCTTCGCCCTCAACTACCGGCCGTCGCGCGTCGGCCGCAACCCCAAGTCGGGCGAGAAGGTGAGCGTGCCGGAAAAGCATGTGCCGCACTTCAAGGCCGGCAAGGAGTTGCGCGAGCGTGTCGACCAGCGCGGCTAGCGGCGTTCGGCCTGAGATCGAGGCGACGAGCGGCGGCATTCTCACGGATGCCGCCGCTCGCGACTGCTGATGCGATTCCTGATCTGGCTCTTGCGAGCCATCGTCTTCGTGCTGCTGTTCGGGCTTGCGCTCGACAACAGCGGGCCGGTCTACCTGCGCGCGTATTTCGAATCGTTCTGGCGGGTGCCGCTGTCGCTGGTGATGCTGGTCTGCTTCGCCGCCGGCGCGGCGATCGGCGTGAGCGCCGCGTTTGCCACCCTGGTTCGCCAACGCCGGGAACTCGGGCAATTGCGGCGCGAGCTCGCCAAGGCAGCCGCTACCGGGCCTGATACAAGGTGAACGCCGGGTGAATTCTGGAATCGAGATCCAGCTCTGGTGGTTGCTGGCGCTGCCCTTTTTCTTCGTCTTGGGCTGGGTCGCGGCGCGAATCGACATCCAGCACCTGGTGCGCGAGTCGCGCGCCCTGCCGAGGTCCTACTTCAAGGGCCTGAACTTCCTGCTCAACGAACAGCCCGATCAGGCGATCGAAGCCTTCATCGAGGCCGCCCGCGTCGATCCCGAAACCATCGAGATGCACTTCGCGCTGGGCAATCTGTTCCGCCGTCGCGGCGAGACCGACCGCGCCATCCGGGTGCACCAGAACCTGATCGAGCGCGAGGGCTTGAACGACGAGCAGCGCCTGCAGGCCCTGTCCGAACTGGGCCAGGACTATCTGAAGGCGGGCTTGCTCGATCGCGCCGAGGAGGTCTTCGTCAAGCTGCTCGGCACGCGGCGCGACGAGGAGGCGCTGCGCTTTCTGCTGGAGATATACCAGCAGGAGAAGGAATGGCAGAAGGCGATCGATACTGCCCTGAAGCTGCCCGAGCACGCCGGCCATCTGTGGCAGAAAGACATCGCCAACTTCTACTGCGAACTGGCCGCTATCGCCCTGTCCAAGGGCGCACCGGGCGAGGCGCAGCCTTTGCTCGACGCGGCGCTGGCGGCCAACCGCAAGTGCGTGCGCGCCACCATCCTGCAGGGCGACGTGGCGCTGGCCGAGCACGACGCCGGCGCCGCGATCGAGGCCTGGCAGCGCGTCGAGCAGCAAAACCCGATGTACCTGGCGCTGATCGCGGCCAAGCTGGCGGAGACCTACCAGACCCAGGGACGGGAGGAACAGGGCGTGGCACTGCTGCGCGGCTGGCTCGCCCAGTATCCCTCGCTCGATCTGCTCGATGCGGTTTTCCGCTCCGAGCTCGCCGGCAACGGTGCCGAGGCGGCCTACCGCCTGGTGCGCGACGAGCTGCGCCGCAATCCGACCCTGCTCGGCCTGGACAAGCTGCTCGAAGCGCAGATCCTGGTGGCGCCGCCCGAGAGCCGCGCCGACCTGGAACTGATCAAGAACCTGATCCACGACCATACCCGGCGCGTCGCCCGCTATCGCTGCGACGATTGCGGCTTCAAGGCGCGCCAGTTCTATTGGCGCTGCCCGGCCTGCGGCGGCTGGGAGACCTATCCGCCGCGGCGGACCGAAGAATACGATCTGACGCCTTGAGAGCGAGCATTCCATGCAGATAACAGTCATCGGCACCGGCTACGTCGGCCTGGTCAGCGGCACCTGCCTCGCGGAGGTCGGCAACGACGTGCTCTGCGTCGATATCGACGCCGCCAAGATCGCCCTCCTGGAGTCCGGCGGCATCCCGATCTTCGAACCCGGCCTCGCCGACATGGTGGCGAAGAACCGCGCCGCCGGACGCCTGTCCTTCACCACCGACATTGCCGCGGCGCTCTCCCACGCCAGCGTGGTGTTCATCGCCGTGGGCACGCCGCCCGGCGAGGACGGCTCGGCCGACCTGCAGTACGTGCTCGCCGCGGCGCGGAGCATCGGCAGCCATCTCGACGGTTACAAGGTGATCGTGGATAAATCCACGGTGCCGGTGGGCACCGCCGACCGGGTGCGCGCGGCGATCGCCGAGGCGCTCGCGCGCCGCGCCGTGAGCATCGACTACAGCGTCGTCTCCAATCCCGAGTTCCTCAAGGAGGGCGCGGCGATCGAGGACTTCATGCGGCCCGACCGGATCGTGGTCGGCGCCGACGATCCCCGCGCCGTCGAGCTGATGCGCCAGCTCTACGCGCCGTTCCAGCGCAGCCACGAGCGCCTGGTGGTGATGGACGTGCGCTCGGCGGAGCTGACCAAGTACGCCGCCAACGCCATGCTGGCCACCCGCATCTCCTTCATGAACGAGCTCGCCAACCTGGCCGAGAAGCTGGGCGCCGACATCGAGCTGGTGCGCGCCGGCATCGGCGCCGATCCGCGCATCGGCTACCAGTTCCTCTACGCCGGCTGCGGCTACGGCGGCTCCTGCTTTCCCAAGGACGTCCGCGCCCTGATCAAGACCGCGCACGACGCCGGCCAGGAGCTGCAGCTGCTCACCGCCGTCGAGGCCGCCAACGAAGCGCAAAAGCGCGTCCTGCCGGAAAAGATCGTCAAGCGCTTCGGCGCCGACCTGTCCGGCCGGCGCTTCGCGCTGTGGGGGCTGGCCTTCAAACCGAACACCGACGACATGCGCGAGGCGCCGAGCCTGGTGCTGATCGAAGATCTGCTCGCGCGCGGCGCGGCGGTCTGCGCCTTCGATCCGGTGGCCATGAGCGAGGCGCGGCGCCTGCTGGGCGATCGCGTCAGCTTCGCCGACACGCCGCTCTCCGCGCTCGCCGGCGCCGACGCGCTGCTGGTGGTGACCGAGTGGAAGGAATTCAGGAGCCCGGATTTCGCGGCGATCAAGAGCCGGCTCAAGCAGCCGGTGATCTTCGACGGGCGCAATCTCTACGATCCGGTGCATCTGGCCGGGGCGGGCATCGAATGCCACGCGATCGGCCGCAGGGGGTAGTCGATGTCCCTGCCCGATACTTCCCAAGCCCGCGTCCTGATCGTCGGCGACGTGATGCTCGACCGCTACTGGTTCGGCGAGGTCAGCCGCATCTCGCCCGAGGCGCCGGTGCCGGTGGTCAAGGTCGAACGGATCGAGGAGCGCCCCGGCGGCGCCGCCAACGTGGCGCGCAACGTCTCGGCGCTGGG
>JAJZPJ010000157.1:1343-6129 GCA_021811225.1 Pseudomonadota bacterium | reverse complement strand
CGCGGCGCAGCTGGGCGCGGCGGCGATCGCCGCCGCGATCGCCCGCGCCGGCTTGCCGGCCGAGGCGGTCGAGGAGGTGATCATGGGCTGCGTGCTCCCTGCCGGCCAGGGCCAGGCCCCGGCGCGCCAGGCCAGCCTCGGCGCCGGCCTGCCGCTGTCGGCCGGCTGCACCACGGTCAACAAGATGTGCGGCTCGGGCATGAAGGCGGCGATGCTGGCCCACGACCTGCTGGTGGCCGGAACCAACGAGGTGATGATCGCGGGCGGCATGGAGTCGATGAGCAACGCCCCCTACCTGCTGCCCAAGGCGAGGGGCGGCTATCGGCTCGGCCACGGCCAGCTCCAGGATCACATGTTCGTAGACGGTCTGGAGGACGCCTACGAGCGCGGACGGCTGATGGGCAGCTTCGCCGAGGATTGCGCCGACAAGTACGGCTTCACCCGCGCCGACCAGGATGCCTACGCGATCACCTCGACCACCCGCGCCCAGACCGCGATCCGTGACGGCTCCTTCGCCTGGGAGATCGCGCCGGTGACCGTCCCGGGCAAGAAGGGCGAAGTCGTCGTCGCGCAGGACGAGCAGCCGGGCAAGGCGCAACTGGACAAGGTGCCGGGTCTGAAACCCGCGTTCAAGAAGGACGGCACGATCACCGCCGCCAACTCCAGCTCGATCTCGGACGGCGCCGCGGCACTGCTGATGATGCGCCTGGCGACCGCGGAACGGATGGGCCTCGCGCCGCTGGCGCGGATCGTCGGCCACGCCACCCACGCCCAGCAGCCGGCGTGGTTTTCCACCGCGCCGGTGGGCGCGATGCAGAAGCTGTTCGCCAAGTGCGGCTGGCGCGCCGGCGACGTGGACCTGTTCGAGATCAACGAAGCCTTCGCGGTGGTCGCGATGGCGGCGATGCGCGAGCTCGGGCTGCCCCACGACAAGGTGAATATCCACGGCGGCGCCTGCGCCCTGGGCCATCCGATCGGCGCCTCGGGCGCGCGCCTCCTCGTCACGTTGATCGGCGCATTGAGAAAACATGGCGGCAAGCGCGGCGTGGCCAGCCTGTGCATCGGCGGCGGCGAGGCCACCGCGATGGCCATCGAGCTGCTCTAGCGACATGATCCTGACCCCCGAACAGCAGATGATCCAGGACGCGATGCGCGCCTTCGCGCAGGAACGCCTGGCGCCCTTCGCCGCCGCCTGGGACCGGGGCGCCGAATTCCCGCGCGCGGCGCTGCGCGAACTGGGCCGGCTGGGCGCCTGCGGCATGGCGGTGCCGGAAGCCTGGGGCGGCGCCGGCATGGACACCGTCTCCCTGGCGCTGGCGCTGGAAGAGATCGCCTGTGGCGACGGCGCCACCTCGACCGTCATCAGCGTGCAGAACTCGGTGGTGTGCGGGCCGCTGCTGGCCTTCGGCAGCGACGCCCAGAAGGAGAAATTCCTCAAGCCGCTGGCGCGAGGCGAAAAGCTCGGCTGCTTCTGTCTCACCGAGCCGCAGGCGGGTTCCGACGCCGCCGCGATCAGGGCGCGCGCGGCGCGGGACGGCGACGGCTGGGTGATCGACGGGGTCAAGCAGTTCATCACCAGCGGCGCCAACGCCGACCTCGCCCTCGTCTTCGCGGTCACCGATGCCAGCGCCGGCAAGCGCGGCATCTCGGCCTTCATCGTCGAAACCGACAACCCGGGCTACCAGGTCGCAAGGATCGAGGAGAAGCTCGGCCAGCGCGCTTCCGACACCGCCCAGATCCGCTTCGAGCACTGCCGCGTGCCGGCGGCGAACCTGCTGGGCAACGAGGGCCAGGGCTACCGCATCGCGCTGGCCAACCTCGAGGCCGGGCGCATCGGCATCGCGGCGCAGGCGGTGGGCATGGCGCGCGCCGCCTTTGCCGCGGCGCTGCAATACGCGCAGGAGCGCGAGAGCTTCGGCAAGCCCATCGTCGAGCACCAGGCGGTGAGCTTCCGCCTGGCCGACATGGCGACGCAGATCGAGGCGGCGCGTTCCCTGGTCCATCACGCCGCCAGCCTGCGCGACGCGGGCAGATCCTGCCTGAAGGAGGCCTCGATGGCCAAGCTCTTCGCCGCGGAGATGGCCGAGCGCGTCTGCTCCGACGCCATCCAGATCCACGGCGGCTACGGCGTCGTCGCCGACTTCCCGGTCGAGCGCATCTACCGCGACGTGCGCGTCTGCCAGATCTACGAGGGCACCTCCGATATCCAGCGCCTGGTGATCAGCCGAGCGCTGACGAGCTAGAAAAGGTTTAGCTATGACCGTGATCAAGTCCCAGTTGCATCCCCGCTCGGAAGAGTTCAAGACCAACGCCGCGGCGATGCAGAAGCTGGTCGCCGAGCTGCGCGACAAGACCGCGCGGGCGGCGCAAGGCGGCAGCGAGGAGGCGCGGGCCAAGCATCTCGCCCGCGGCAAGCTCTTGGCGCGCGACCGGGTGGATCACCTGCTCGATCCGGGCGCGCCCTTCCTGGAGCTGTCGCCGCTGGCCGCCCACGGCCTGTACGGCGACGAGGTGCCCTCGGCCGGCGTCGTCACCGGCATCGGCCGGGTCAAGGGGGTCGAGTGCATCATCGTCGCCAACGACGCCACCGTGAAGGGCGGCAGCTATTTTCCGCTGACGGTGAAGAAGCATCTGCGGGCGCAGGAGATCGCGCTACAGAACCGCCTGCCCTGCATCTACCTGGTCGATTCGGGCGGCGCCAACCTGCCGACCCAGGACGAGGTCTTCCCCGACCGCGAGCACTTCGGCCGCATCTTCTACAACCAGGCCAACCTGTCCGCCGCCGGCATCCCGCAGATCGCCGTGGTGATGGGCTCTTGCACCGCCGGCGGCGCCTACGTGCCGGCGATGTCCGACGAGGCGGTGATCGTCAGGAACCAGGGCACGATCTTCCTGGGCGGGCCGCCGCTGGTGAAAGCCGCCACCGGCGAGGTGGTGAGCGCCGAGGACCTGGGCGGCGGCGACGTGCATACGCGGATCTCGGGGGTGGCCGACCATCTGGCCGAGAACGACCGCCACGCCCTCTCGCTGGCGCGGCGCATCGTCGGCAACCTCAACTGGCAGAAGCCGCTGGCGCTCGACCTGGCCGCGCCCGAGGAGCCGCTCTACGATCCGGAGGAACTCGCCGGCGTCATCCCCGCCGACAGCCGCAAGACCTACGACGTGCGCGAGGTGATCGCGCGCCTGTTCGACGGCTCGCGCCTGGACGAATTCAAGGCGCGCTACGGCACCACGCTGGTCACCGGCTTTGCGCGGCTCTACGGCTATCCGGTCGGCATCGTCGCCAACAACGGCATCCTGTTCTCCGAGTCGGCGCAGAAGGGCGCGCACTTCATCGAGCTGTGCGCCCAGCGCGGCATACCGCTCGTCTTCCTGCAGAACGTCACCGGCTTCATGGTCGGCAGGAAGTACGAGAACGGCGGCATCGCCAAGGACGGCGCGAAAATGGTCACCGCGGTGGCCACCGCCCAGGTGCCGAAGTTCACCCTGGTGCTGGGCGGTTCCCACGGCGCCGGCAACTACGGCATGTGCGGCCGCGCCTACTCGCCGCGCCTGCTGTGGATGTGGCCGAACAGCCGGATCTCGGTGATGGGCGGCGAGCAGGCCGCCTCGGTCCTGGCCACGGTCAGGCGCGACGGCATCGAGGCCGCCGGCAGAATCTGGAGCCCCGCGGAGGAGGAGGCCTTCAAGGCGCCGATCCGGGCGCAATACGAGACCCAGGGCAATCCCTATTACGCCACCGCGCGGCTGTGGGACGACGGCATCGTCGATCCGGCGCAGACCCGGCGCATACTCGGCCTGGGCCTGTCGGCGTCGCTCAACGCGCCGATCGCCAAGACCCAGTTCGGCCTGTTCCGCATGTAATGATGACAACCTTCCCCCCACCCCCCTTCCCGCGGAAGGGGGTGACCGTGGTTCAGCCGCTGACGCGGCTTCCATTTTCTGACTCGCGGCCGCCGCGGGGCCCTGCAAGTGGACTTCCTTCGGGGCGCGACCCTTCGGAGACGACATGTATAAAAATATCCTGACCGAGATCGGGGGCGGAGTCGGCATCGTCACCCTCAACCGCCCGGAGCGGCACAACGCCTTCGACGAGGTCCTGATCGAGGAACTGACCAGCGCCATCGCCGCGATGGCGGACGATCCGGCGGTGCGCGTGCTGGTGCTCTCATCCACCGGCAAGAGCTTCTGCGCCGGCGCCGATCTCAACTGGATGAAGCGCGCCGCCGCCTACTCGCCCGGGGAGAGCGTCGCCGACGCCCACGCCCTGGCCGAGATGCTGCGGGCCCTGGCGCAGCTGGAGAAACCGACGGTGGCGCGCGTGCATGGGGCGGCGCTGGGCGGCGGGGTCGGTCTGGTGGCGGCCTGCGACATCGCGATCGCCACCTTCGACGCGCAGTTCGCGCTCTCCGAGGTCAGGCTGGGCATCATCCCCGCGGTCATCAGCCCGCACGTGATCGCCGCCGTCGGCGAGCGCAGCGCGCGCCGCTACATGCTCACCGCCGAGCGCTTCGCCGCGGCCGAGGCCTACCGCATCGGCCTGGTGCACGAGATCGTGCCCGACCAGACGGCGCTCGACGACGCCGTCGGCGAGATCGTCGATGCCCTGCTGGGCAACGGCCCGGAGGCGCTCGCCCGGTGCAAGGATCTGATCCGCGCGGTGGCCTGGAGGCCGCTGTCCGCCTCGGTCATCGAGGACACCGCGCAACGCATCGCGATGATCCGCAGAACCGACGAAGCCAGGGAGGGCATGGACGCCTTCCTGGAAAAGCGCAAGCCCGCGTGG
>JAJZPJ010000157.1:0-1243 GCA_021811225.1 Pseudomonadota bacterium | reverse complement strand
GGCGAAATCGCCTGCCGGGTCATCAAGACCGCGCGCCGGATGGGCATCCGCACCGTCGCCGTGTATTCCGAGGCGGATGCCGGCGCCCGCCACGTCCGGCTGGCCGACGAGGCGGTGCTGATCGGGCCGGCGCCGGCCGGCGAGTCCTATCTGGTGGCCGAACGCATCGTCGCCGCGGCGCTTTCCAGCGGCGCCCAGGCGGTCCATCCCGGCTACGGCTTCCTCTCCGAGAACGCGGGCTTCGCGCAGGCTTGCCACGCCGCCGGCCTGGTGTTCATCGGTCCGCCGGTCGCCGCGATCCGGGCGATGGGCTCCAAGTCGGCGGCCAAGACGCTGATGGCCGCGGCCGGCGTGCCGCTGGTGCCCGGCTATCACGGCGAGGAGCAGGACCCGGCGTTCCTCGCGGGCGAGGCCGGACGCATCGGCTATCCGCTGCTGATCAAGGCCTCGGCCGGCGGCGGCGGCAAGGGCATGCGCATCGTCGACGGACCCGGCCAGTTCGCCGACGCCTTGGCCTCCTGCCAGCGCGAGGCGCGCGCGAGCTTCGGCTCGGACCAGGTGCTGCTCGAACGCTACCTCGCGCGCCCGCGCCACATCGAGGTGCAGGTGTTCGGCGACAGCTTGGGCGAGGTGATCCACCTGTTCGAGCGCGACTGTTCGGTGCAGCGCCGCCACCAGAAGGTGCTGGAGGAAGCGCCGGCGCCGGGCATGAGCGCGGAGCGGCGGGCGCAGCTGGGCCGCGCGGCGGTGGCGGCGGCGCGCGCGGTCGGCTACGTCGGCGCCGGCACGGTGGAGTTCATCGCCGAGCAGGACTTCGCCGCCGGCGGCAATTTCTACTTCATGGAGATGAACACGCGGCTGCAGGTCGAGCACCCGGTCACCGAGATGATCACCGGCCTGGATCTGGTCGAGTGGCAGCTGCGCGTGGCCGCCGGCGAGCCGCTGCCGCTCGCCCAGGAGCAGCTCGCTATCCGCGGCCACGCGATCGAGGCGCGGATCTACGCCGAGGACCCCGACCGCGGCTTCCTGCCCTCGACCGGCCGGCTCGCGCATCTGGCGCCGCCGGAAGCATCGCTGCACGTGCGCATCGACAGCGGCGTCGAGCAGGGCGACGAGATCGGCCCGCACTACGACCCGATGATCAGCAAGCTGATCGTCTGGGACGAGAGCCGCGACAAGGCGCTCGCGCGCATGCTCCAGGCGCTGGCGCAATACCGCGTGGTCGGCGTCGCCAACAACGTGG
>JAJZPJ010000156.1 GCA_021811225.1 Pseudomonadota bacterium | reverse complement strand
ATCTGTTCAGCGGCTCGTGGCTAAGTCTTCTATATTACTTATAGCTACTAGATGACATCTATGACTGATTCCAAGTTTAGGGCGCGGCTCATTGCTTGTCAAGGGACCGCATTGTTCAGAGGCGCCGCATCCCGCCGCTGTGTCCTGGTGGAAAACGCCTCTCACGAAGTAAAGCAAAATTTGCGGGTACTTTTGTCTCGAATAATTGAAAAGATCATGCCGTAAATACGATAAGTAAAAAATAAGCGTTCAAAAATTCCAATACTAATACTATTTGATGCACAAACTAATATTGCCACCGCCAACGCCAGCGGCGCACCGCGACTCTCCGGTTCAGTGCTGCATGCCCCATTTGCGTACCGTCCTGTTCTCGATCACGCGGAAGATCAGGTTCTCGACCAGGAGCCCGATCAGGATCACCGTCAGGAGTCCGGCGAATACCTTGGGAATGTCCAGCTCGTTCTTGTTCTCGTAGATGTACCAGCCCAGGCCGCCCGATCCGGAGCTGACGCCGAACACCAGTTCCGACGCGATCAGCGTGCGCCAGGCGAAGGCCCAGCCGATCTTCAGGCCGGTCAGGATGCTCGGGAAGGCGGCCGGAATCAGGATCTTCGCGACGTAGGAGAAGCCCCCCAGGCCATAGTTCTTGCCGACCATGCGCTGCGTGCTAGAGACGGAGCGGAAGCCCGAGTGGGTGTTGAGCGCCACCGCCCAGACCACCGAATGCACCAGCACCGCGATCAGGCTGGCGTTGCCCAGGCCGAACCAGATCAGCGCGATCGGCAAGAGCGCGATGGCCGGCAGCGGGTTGAACATCGCGGTCAGGGTTTCCAGGATATCGTTGCCCACCCGCGAGACGATGCCGATTCCGGTGAGCAGCGCCGCGATGGCAATGCCGATCGCATAGCCGGTGAGCAGCACCTTGAGCGAGACCCAGACGTGGCGCAGCAATTCGCCGTTGACCATGCCCTTGAAGAAGGCGGCCAGAGTCGCGCTGAAGGTCGGAAAGAGCAATTCGCTGTTCAATATCCGCGCCCCGACCTCCCACATCAGCGCCAGCACGATCAGGATCAGCGTCTTGCGCAGGGCGGGATTCCCGAACAGCTTCTCGGCGGTAGACAGGGGCTTCTCGACGACGCCGAAGGCCGAGGAATCCACCGGCACGCGGTGAATTTCCGGTCGGGCTACCAGGATCGAATCCTTATCAGACATGATGCACCTCCTGCGCCTCGACCTGTTCGGTGAACAGCATCTCGTGAATCGTCGCCGCCAGCGCCTCCTGGGCGTGCGCGCCGGCCTGATCGCGCGGAACGCTGGCGAGCTCGGCCTTGACCTGGCCGGGATGGGGCGAGAGCAGCAGAATGCGGCTGCCGATCTTGATCGCCTCGGGGATCGAGTGGGTGACGAAGATGACGGTGAAGTGGGTGTCGTCCCACAACTGCAGCAGCTCTTCCTGCATCTTCCGCCGGGTCAGCGCGTCGAGGGCCGCGAAGGGCTCGTCCATCAGCAGCACGTCGGGCTCCATGGCCATGCCGCGAGCGATCGCCACGCGCTGCTTCATGCCGCCGGAGAGCAGGTGCGGATGGTGGTCGGCGAACTGGGACAGCTTGACCTTGTCGATGTACTGCATCGCCTTCTCTTCCGCCGCTCGGCCCGAGGCCTTGCCCGACGCGAGCAGCGGAAACATGACGTTTTCCTTGACGGTCTTCCACGGCAGCAGCTGGTCGAATTCCTGGAACACCATCATCCGGTCGGGACCCGGCTTGGTCACCACCGCGCCCTTGAGCCGGATCTCGCCCTCGGTGGGCGCGAGATAACCGCCGACCGCCTTCAGCAGCGTCGACTTGCCGCAACCCGACGGGCCGAGCAGGATGTAGCGGTCGGACTTGAACACCTGGAAATCGACGCGATAGGTCGCGGTCACCAAGTGCTCCTTGGTCTTGTACTGCAGGGTGACGCCACGCACGTCGAGCAGCGGCGCACTTCCCTGACTCTGGGTGCTCGTCATTACCACCTCCGAAACGATCGATGGGAAAGACAGCCGGCGGGGGCAGTCTCCGCCGGCTGCCGCGGGTCAGCTGCCCGGTTGGTTCTGCACTTCCGGGAAGAACAGATCCTTCCACGACTTCGGCATGACGTCGATGGATTTGGTCTTGTACATGAAATCGACGTATTTCATGACGTTCTGCGGCGTGGTCGTGTAGACGACCTGCGGATCGTTGAGAATTTTCAGGATGTCGGCCACCGAGCTCTTGTTTTTCGAGGTGCGCAGGTAGAGCTCAGCCGCCCATTTCTTGTCTTTGTTGATCATGGCGATGGCCTCGTTCAGCGCCTTCACGAAAGCGCCATAGACCTTGGGGTTCTGCTTGCGGAACTTCGCGGTGGTCCACACCAGATTGAAGGTCGCCGGCCCCCCCAAGACGTCGTAGGAGTTGAGCACGGTGTGCACCTTCGGGTCGGCGAGCTCCTGATACTGGAAGGGCGGCGAAGTAAAATGAGCCGTTATCTCGCTCTTGCCCGAGAGCAGCGCAGCCATTCCGTCCGGATGGCTCATCGACACCGTGAGCGGATCCAAACGATTCTGCTGGCCCGGACCGAAGGCCTGTTCCGCCGCCATCTGCAGGGTCACCGCCTGGATCGACACCTTGACCGCCGGCAGGGCGATCTTGTCCTTGGCGGTGAAGTCCTTGATCGATTTGACCGCCGGGTCATCGGTGTTGAGGTAGAGCGGCATGATGTTGAGCGCGGCGATCGCCCTGACGTCGTAATTGCTGCGCGTCTTGGCCCAGAGCTTGACAAATGGACCGACGCCGCCGGAGGCGATGTCCAGGCTGTCGGAGAGCAGGCCGTCGTTCATGACGTTGCCGCCGGCGAACTTGTCCCAGGTGACCTTGAGATCCTTGATGCCGGCTTTCGCGGCATCCTTCTCGATCAAATGCTGATCTTCCATGACCAGGAGCGGCAGATAACTGACGCCATACTCCTGAGCGACGCTGAGTCTGCTCACCTCGGCGTGCACCGTGGTGATGCCCAGGGCGACGGTCGCCGCCAATAGGAACGTGCGCTTCATTTTGTCTCCTCCTTGTCTTTATATGATTCGGCGGAATCCGTCCGCCATCGGTCTTAGCTCATCTGCCTGATCTCAGCGGTCATCATCAAAACACCGCCAGCGCGAACAGCAAGGCCACCGCCAGCGAGACCCCAGCCGCGAGAGCGGCCAGGTCCTTGCGCGGACCGCGCCAGGCAAACCCTTCCAGCAACAGCAGGCGCAGGCCCCCGGCCAGGTGGGCCGCCGCCGTGGTCACCAGCAGGGTCTCGGCTGCCTTCAGCGGCAGATTATCGGTCCACCGCAACAAGCCGTCGAGTGCCGCCTCGCCGCGCAGCGCCTGGCCCAGCACCAGGAAGTGCAGCGGCAGAAACAGCGTCAGCACCAGACCCGAGAGGCGGTGCACCAGGAAGGCCCAATACGCCGGGTGATGGCGGGCGCGATAGGCCGGGCTGCCGATCATTGCACCACCGCCCACACCGCGCGCAGGCCCAAGCCGAACAGGAGCACGGCCAGAGCGGCCATCGCCCAAGCCTGGCTGCGCCCCCGCCAGAGCGTCCATTCGGAGAGGATGGCGCGCAGACCGAGCGGCGCGTGGATGCTGACCGCGACCACGAACAGGCCGTAGAAGACTGCGAGCGGCGCGTTGCCGCGCGTCCGCCCGAGGATTTCGGCGGCGGTCAGTCCGCCCCGCACCGCATAGATGATGACCGCCAGATGCACAGCCAAGCACAGGGCGAGCACCGCCGCGCTCCAGCGCTGCGCCAGCCACAGCAGCGCATCGCGCCGGGCCGGCGTCACAGTTCGCCCCCCAATGCGGCCCGGGCGCAAGCGCGCTTCAGGCCGGAGATCCCGGCGGTCGGCGCGATCTTCTTCGGGCAGCGCTCGCTGCAGGAAGTGTGGCTGTGGCAGGACAGACAGCCGCCCTCCGCCGCCACCGCCCGCAGGCGCTCCAGGCGCGAGACGTCGCGCACGTCATTGACCAGCGTCCAGGCCCGGTTCAACGCCGCCGGCCCGAGATACTCCGGCCGCCAGCCGACCACGTCGCACGCGGCATAGCAGACGCCGCAGCCGATGCATTCGATGGCCGCATCCACCGCCCGGCGTTCGGGCGTGTCCGGCGGCACCCGGGCGACCGGGTCGCTGCGCGTGGTCGCTCCCTGGAAGCGCCCCTTGGCTCTCGCCCACTTGTCGAAGAAGGGTCGCATGTCGGTCACCAGGTCGCGCACCACCGGCAGGTGGGCGAGCGGCGCGATTTCCAGGCGGCCGTCGGCGGTGACCTGATCGACGTGGCTGCGGCAGGTCCAGCGCGCGACGCCATTGACCGTCATCGCGCAGGAGCCGCACATGCCGACGCGGCAGGCGAAACGGTAGGAGAGCGCCGGATCGAGGTGGCGCTGGATGTAGGTGACGACATCGAGCACCGTCTGGCTATCCCGGCGCGGCACCTGATAATGGCGGAACTCTCCGTGCTCGGCGCCGTGCCATACCCGCACGTCGAGCATCGCCTCCTGCGCGGACGACTCGCCGGCCGTGACGCCCATGGAAGCTCAGGCGCTCTCGTACAGGCGGGTCAGCACGAACTCGCGATGCCCCAGCGCTTCCGCGGCGGTGAGCCGGCCGTTCGCCGTGCGCAGCATCATCTCCAATAACTGGTCGCCGGCCTGATCGAGGACCATCTCCCGCTGCAGCAGGCCGGAGGTATCGACGTCGATGTGCTCGCTCATGGTGCGCACCGTGCGCGGATTGGCGGAAATCTTGATCACCGGCAGGATCGGATTGCCGATGATATTGCCCTGCCCGGTGGGAAACAGATGTACGGCGAAGCCGGCCGCCGCGACCAGGGTCACCATCTCGGCTGCGGCAGAGGACGAGTCCATGAACCACAATCCGGGTCCGGTGGGTTCCTCCGCCTTGTCCAGCACGCCATCGACCAGGCATTTCTTGCCGATCTTCTGGATGTTGCCCAGCGCCTTCTCCTCGATGGTGGTGAGCCCACCGGCGATGTTGCCCTTGGTCGGCTGGGATTCGGAGAGATCGTCGGTCTTGTGGCGATTGACCGTGTCCTGGTAGCGGTTGAACATCGCCATGAAGGCCTCGGCCACCTGCGGCGTGCGGCAGCGCTGGACGACGATGTGCTCGCCGCCGGTGAGCTCGGTGGTCTCGCCGAACACCAGGGTGCTGCCCAGTTCGTAGAGCTTGTCGAAGGCATTGCCGACGGTCGGATTGGCGCCGCAGCCGGAGGTCGTGTCCGACTCCCCGCACTTGGTCGACACCCACAGCTCCGAGATCGGGCATTCCTCGCGGCGCAACTCTGAGGCGGCCTGGACGAAACTCTTCGCCGCCTTGGAGGCGCGCATGATGGTGTCGTGGTCGCCGTGCAGCTCGATGCCGAAGCCGGCCACCGGCTTGCCGGTCTTGGCGATGCCCTCGACCACGCGCTGGGTCCAGCCCTCCTCGATGCCGATCACCACGACGGCGGCGACGTTGGGGTTGGCGCCGGTGCCGATCAGGGTGCGGAAGTGCAGATCGAGGTCGGCGCCGAACTGCAGCCGGCCGTAGGGGTGCGGCAGCGCCATCGCCCCCTTGATGTTGTGCGCCACCGCCTCGGCGGCGGCGTTGGACAGATCGTCCACCGGCAGGATGATGACGTGGTTGCGCACACCGACGCGGCCGTTCTCGCGCCGGTAGCCGGCAAAGCTGGTGTTTTTGGAGATCATGTGGGTTTCCTGAAATGGTTCGAACGTGGACCGCGCGGCGATGTCTCTCGACTCACCAGCGCTTGGTCTTGATGTTGTGCACGTGGGCGTGCTCGCCGGCCTTGATCGGCGCCACCACCCGGCCGATGTCGGCGCCATACTTGAACACGGTCTCGCCCGCGGCCATGTCCTTGAGCGCTATCTTGTGCCCGATCGGGATGTCCTGCCGCGCCTTGACCTTGATCTGCCGGTCCTCGTCCATGATCCAGCCGGTCAACTCCTGCCCCGCCGTGACGCCCTCGACCACCGCCACCGCCACGGTGTCCTTTGTATCGTGCAATACGAAATGAATCATCGATAACTCCTGCGTTGAGCCCAACGGGCGATTGATCAAGCTAGACTTCATCCTAGCCAGCCTTGATCGCA
>JAJZPJ010000155.1 GCA_021811225.1 Pseudomonadota bacterium | reverse complement strand
TGCGGCGTATGCATCTGGCAATCGAGCAGACCGAAATCATGGCGTTCGAGATGCCGGCACAGGTGCGCGAGGGCGATCTTGGAGGCGTCGGTGACCGCCGCGAACATCGACTCGCCGTAGAAGACGCCGCCGATGGCCACGCCGTAGAGCCCGCCGGCGAGCCGGCCGTCTACCCAGGTTTCGATGCTGTGCGCGTGACCCAATTGGTGCAGATGCAGGTAGGCCGCCTGCATCTCGGCGCTGATCCAGGTGCCGTCGGCATCCCGCCGCGGCGCGGCGCAGGCGCTCACCACCTGGGCGAAGGCGCTGTCGGCGCGCACCTCGTAGCGGCGCTTCCTCAAGGTCTTGGCCAGCGAGCGCGAGAGCGCGAATTCGGAGGGCACCAGCACCATGCGCGGTTCCGGGCTCCACCACAGGATCGGTTCGCCCGCCGCGTACCAGGGAAAGATGCCCAGTCGGTAGGCGGCCAGGAGCCGCTCCGGCGACAGATCGCCGCCGGCGGCGAGCAGTCCGTTGGGCTCGGCCAGCGCCGAGTCGATCGGGGGGAAGCGCGGCGGCTGCGGCAACCAGGGAATCATCTGAACTTACGCCAGATCGAAGCGACGGGTGCCAGGGATGACGGGAACGGATTCATGAACAATGCTGACCGGCGGATCGGACCTGGGTTCCCTAAGATAAAATTCCCGCCATGATGACATATCCGAGTATCCGTTTGAGCCCCCCGGCGAGGTCCCGTATCCGGGCCGCGATCGCCCTGTTCGCCGCCTTGTTCCTGGCCGCCTGCGCCGGGCAGCAAGAGCGTGCGCCGGCGCCGCGGCCGGCGCCGAAGATCGCGCTGGTCCTGGGCGGCGGCGCGGCGCGCGGCTTCGCCCATATCGGCGTGATCAAGGCGCTGGAGGCGCAGGGCATCGTTCCGTCCATCGTCGTCGGCACCAGCGCCGGTGCGGTGGTCGGCGCCCTCTATGCCGCGGGCGACGACGGCTTCGCCTTGCAGAAGCTGGCCCTGGGCATGGACGAAGGACAGTTTTCCGACTGGTCCTGGCCCGATCGCGGCGTCCTGAGGGGCGAAGCGCTGCAGGACTTCGTCAACCGCGCCGTCGGCGGACGGCCGCTGGAGAAACTGAACAAGCTGATGGCGGTGGTCGCGACCGACCTGCAAAGCGGCGAGCCGGTGGTGTTCCGCACCGGCAATACCGGCATGGCGGTGCGCGCCTCGAGCAGCGTGCCGGGACTGTTCCAGCCGGTCGCCATCAACGGCCGGGAGTACGTCGATGGCGGACTGGTGAGCCCGGTGCCGGTGGGGGTCGCCCGCAGGCTCGGCGCCGACTTCGTCATCGCCGTCGATATTTCCGCCAGACCGCGGTACGGCAAGACGCAGAGCACGCCAGACGTGCTGCTGCAGACCTTCACGATCATGAGCCGGGTGATCGCCAGGAATGAACTGGCCGACGCGGACGTGGTCATTCGCCCGAACATGTCGGGTCTGAGCGCGACGGATTTTCAGGATCGGAATCTGGCGGTGCTGGAAGGCGAAAAGGCGGCCGCTGCGGCGCTGCCCGAGATCGAGGCGAAGCTGGCGGCCTACTCGATGGTCATGCGCCGGGCGCCGTCGAAGCGCTTGACCCAGTAGCGCTCGCGCATGTCTTCGACGCGCACTTCGGCGCCGGTGTGCGGCGCATGGACGAACAGGTGGTCGCCGAGATAGATGCCCACGTGCGAGAAGGCGCGCCGCATGGTGTTGAAGAACACCAGGTCGCCCGGCTGCAGATCGTCCTCCTTCACCCGCTCGCCGGTCCTGGCGATCTGGCGCGCGTTGTGCGGCAGGATCAGACCGAGGCCCACCTTGAAGACGTTGTCTACGAAGCCGCTGCAATCGAAACCGGTTTTGGGCGAACTGCCGCCGCGGCGGTAGCGGATGCCGACCAGTTCCAGGGCGCGCGTGACCACCGCGTCGGCGCCTTCGGTGACGCTGGAGACGGCCGCGCTGGCGCTGTCGGTGACGCTGGAGACGGCGGCGTTGGCGCTGTCGGTGGCGCGCTCGATCAGTGCGGAGGACAATCGCAGCGAGGGTCCGGCATCGGCCGGTGGGTCTTCGGCGAAGCTCGGGGCGGCGAGTAGCAGGGAAGCCGCCGCGAGCGCAGGGGTGAGTTTACGGAGGTGGTTGGCCAAACTCATGGGTGCGGACTATAGCGGCCATCGGGCCGCGAGTAAACCCCGGGCGGGCGGCCGGCCCGAGGCTCAACGGTTATAATCGCCGCCACAGCCAGCGCCAGTTCCAGCGCCGACCCCCGAGCGCCAGCCCCCAAAGGAGCCCACGATGAGTTTCAAGGCCTATCTGATCAGCCAGGAAGACGGCAAGGTGGTGAGCCGCTTCGCCCGGATGGAGGAAGCGGATCTCGACCCCGGCGAAGTCAGCATCCGCGTCGCCTACTCCAGCGTGAACTACAAGGATGCGCTGGCCGCCACCGGCGCCGGCCGCATCATCCGCCGCTATCCCTGCGTCGGCGGCATCGATCTCGCCGGCACCGTCACCGACAGCCGCGATCCGCGCTTCGTCAAGGGCGAGGAGGTGCTGTGCACCAGCTACGACGTCGGCGTCGCGCACCACGGCGGCTACGCCGAGCAGGCGCGGGTGCCGGCGGACTGGGTGGTGAAGCTGCCAGCGGGCATGAGCGCGAAGGAGGCGATGAGCTTCGGCACCGCCGGCTTCACCGCGGCGCTGGCGGTGGTGCGCATGGAGACCAACGGCCTGACCCCGGCCAAGGGGCCGGTGATCGTCACCGGCGCCACCGGCGGAGTGGGCAGCGTCGCCATCGAGATCCTGGCCCGGCTGGGTTACCGCGTCGTCGCGCTGACCGGCAAGGAGGCGCAGCGCGACTACCTGAAGCAGATCGGCGCCGCCGAAGTGCTGCTGCGCTCCTCGCTCGATCTGACCAAGATCAAGCCGCTCGATCGCGCCACCTGGGCCGGCGCCATCGACAACCTGGGCGGCGAGGTGCTCGCCTGGCTGGCCAGCACCATGCAGATCGACGGCACCCTGGCCAGCGTCGGCCTGGCCGCCGGGACCGGCCTCAACACCACGGTGATGCCCTTCATCCTGCGCGGCGTCAGCCTGCTCGGCATCGACTCGGTGAACTGTCCGATGCCGGTGCGCGCCGAGGTCTGGCGCCGGCTCGCGGGCGACATGAAGCCGCAGCATCTGGAGGCCATGACCCGGACCATCGCCTTCGATGCGCTGCCCGAGGTCTTCGACGATTTCCTCAAGGCCCGCGTCACCGGCCGCATCGTCGTCGCCATCGGCGGCTGATCAGTCCGGCGCGTCCTCGCCCTTGTCCAGCACCAGGCGGTGGATCAGGGCGCGCAGCCGCGCCGGCTGCACCGGCTTGTGCAGCAAGGGGATGCCCTGGTCGGCGGCCCGCTTCATCAGCTCCGCATCGGTGTTGCCGCTGATCAGGAATCCGGGCGCCGTCAGGCCGGCGCGCGCCCGCAGCAGCGCCAGAACCTCGATGCCGTTCTGGCCGTGGCGCAGCCGATAGTCGCAAGCGATCAGATGGGGAGGGCTCTGGTGCGCCGTCAGCGCCAGCGCCTGTTCGGCATCCTCTGCGGCGCTCACGCGACAGCCCCAGGATTCGAGCAACACCGCCAGTCCTTGCCGGGCCAGCGCATCGTCGTCGATCACCAGCAGGTGGAGGCCTTCGAACTGTCCCTCGGGCGCTGACGGCGCCTGCGCGAGCGCGGCGGCCTCGGGCGGCGCGCGCGGCACTTCGATGGCGAAACGCGAGCCGATCCCCGGCCGGGAATCCACGGTCAGGGGATGGCCGAGCAACTGGGCGGTGCGCTCGACGATGGTCAGGCCCAGCCCCAGTCCCTGGTTGCGGTCCCGTTCGGGATTGGCCAGTTGCACGAACTCCTTGAAGATTTCCGTCCGGGACTCGGGCGGGATGCCGATGCCGCTGTCCCAGACCTCGATGCGGACCCTGCCGCCGCGGCGGCGGCAGGCGACGAGCACGCCGCCTTGCCGGGTGTAGCGCAGCGCGTTGGAGACCAGGTTGAGCAGGATGCGGTGCAGCAGGATGGGATCCGAGTCGAGCCACAGCGGGCAGGGCCGCAGCCGCAGCTTCAGGCTGCGTTCCTCCGCCATCGCGGAGAGCTCGCCGCCGATCTCGTCGAACAGCGCCTGCACCGGGAAATGGCGCGGTCTCGCGCGCAGCACGCCGGCTTCGAGGCGCGAGATGTCGAGCAGGGCGTCGAGCAGGTTCTGCAAGGCATGCACCGAGGCGTCGATGCGGCCGATCAGGTGGCGCGTCTCGTCGTTGTGCGGCAGATGCATCAGCCTGCTCATGAACATGCCCAGCGCGTGCATCGGTTGGCGCAGGTCGTGGCTGGCCGAAGCGAGGAAGCGCGACTTGGCGAGCGTGGCCAGTTCCGCTTCCTCCTTCTTCGCGCGCAGCTCGACGGTGGCTTCGCTGATCCGCCGTTGCAGCTCCTCCTGCCCCGATTCGATCCGCGCCGCCATCTGGTTCACGCCTTCCTCCAGCGGTTGCAGGGAACTGTCCTCGCTCGTCGCGACGCGCGCCGAGAGCTCGCCCCTGCCGATGCGCTCGACCACCTTGCCGACCTCGACGATCGGCCGGATCACGCCACGGGAGAGGCGCACCGCCAACAGGCCGCCGAAGAGCAGACAGCCCAGCGTGGTCAGTATTCCCGCCAGCATCAGCTCGTACCGGCGCGCCTGAACGCCGGCGGTAGATAGTTCCAGCACCACCTCGCCCAGCCGGAGCGGTTTGGGCGCGGTGGCGCCGCTGTAGAGATCGGCGAGCGTCAGTTGCGAGGCGAGTATCGGTTGCGTCAGCAGCAGGGTGTGCGTTTCCGGATCGACGGTCTCGCTGGGGCCGGCGCTGAACCGAGCCAGATTGCCGTAGCCGGCAAGGCCGGCGCGGGCGAGTATCCTGCCCTTGACATCGAAGATGGTGGCCGAGCGCACGCCGGCTTCGCGCTTCGCGGTGCGCGCCAGATTTTGCAGCGTTTCCCGGTTGCCCGAGAACAGGCCGTATTCGCTCGCCGATGCGAATTGCCGGACCAAGGCTTCGGCCGTCTGGCGCTGGGCGGCGTCGAGATCGCTGACGCGGTCGAAGATGAAGATCGCGGACAATACCACCGCCAGCAGTGCCACGGGCAACAGCGCGGCGAGCAGGATGCGGGCACGGATGCTGAGCGGCTTCATCCGCAGTGTCCCGGTTCGTCGCCCTGGTCATGACTGGCGCAGGCCGGCGGAAACGGGGCTAGCCCGCAGATAATCATGATCGAATCACAGTCCGGTGGTGGCGTCGTCGCGACGGTATCGGTCTATATCATAGGCGGCTAGGCGAGGCAAGGACGGACGCAGGATGTTTGTTTCGCGCAACTTTGGACAAGGCGCCCGATTCGGTTACAATGCACCTCCTTCAGGCGCGTAGCTCAGCTGGTTAGAGCACCACCTTGACATGGTGGGGGTCGTTGGTTCGAGTCCAATCGCGCCTACCAAACACTGAAGACGACAGGGCGCTCAAACCGGCGCCCTGTCGCGTTTTTTGTCCTTGCGTGGATGCGATCATGCCGACCATAGTCTTGCCCGACGGTTCCAAGCGCGAATACCCGCAGCCGGTGACGGTGGCGGAAGTGGCCGCGAGCATCGGCCCCGGTCTGGCCAAGGCGGCGCTGGCGGGCAAGGTGGATGGCAGGCTGGTCGACACCTCGCACCTGATCGGGCAAGACGCGCAGCTCGCCATCGTCACCGACAAGGATGCCGACGGCGTTGCCATCATCCGTCATTCCACCGCGCATCTGCTCGCTCACGCGGTGAAGCAGCTGTTTCCCGAGGCCCAGGTGACCATCGGCCCGGTGATCGAAAACGGCTTCTACTACGACTTCGCCTACAAGCGGCCATTCACGCCCGAAGACCTCGCCGCGATCGAGCTTCGGATGGCGGAGCTCGCCCGCCGCGATTTTCCTGTGACGCGCGAAGTCCTGCCGCGCGATGCGGCGATCGCCTTTTTCAAGTCCATCGGCGAGCGCTACAAGGCCGAACTGATCGCGGCGATCCCCGCCGGCGAGGAGGTCTCGCTCTACCGCGAAGGCGACTTCGTCGATCTGTGCCGCGGCCCGCACGTGCCCTCCACGGGCAAGCTCAAGGTCTTCAAG
>JAJZPJ010000154.1 GCA_021811225.1 Pseudomonadota bacterium | reverse complement strand
GCCGACCGGCGCCGTCTATGGCGTGCTGAACATGCTACGCCGGCTGCCCAGCGACTACAAGGCGACCGACGGCATCGACTATCGCGCCGTGGTCTTCGACACCAAGGGCAAGACCTTCCGCGACGACTGGTTTCCCGAGTACAAGGCGCACCGGCCGCCGATGCCCGACGACCTGGTGCGTCAGATCGAGCCCCTGCACCAGTGCATACGCGCGCTCGGCTGGCCGCTGTTGATGGAGGACGGGGTCGAAGCCGACGACGTGATCGGCACCCTGGCGCGCGCCGCCGCCGCCGCCGGCATCGACTGCGTGATCTCCACCGGCGACAAGGACCTGGCGCAACTGGTCGATCGCCATGTCCGGCTGGTCAATACCATGAGCAACGAGACCCTGGACGAGGCCGGCGTCGAGAAGAAATTCGGCGTGCCGCCGCGCCTGATCGTGGACTACCTGGCGCTCACCGGCGACGCGGCCGACGGCGTCCCTGGCGTCGCCAAGGTCGGGCCGAAGACGGCGGTGAAGTGGCTCTCCGAATACGGCTCGCTCGACGGCGTCATCGAACACGCGCAGCAGATCGGCGGCGCGGTGGGCGAGAACCTGAGGCGCGCGCTCTCTTTCCTGCCCTTGGGCAGGAAGCTTCTCACCGTGGTCTGCGATCTCGAATTGCCCGAGCGGGTGACCGATCTCGCTCCCCGTCCCCAGGATGTCCCCGGGCTCCGGGAACTGTTCACCCGTCTGGAATTCAAGACCTGGCTGAAGGAGCTGGAATCCGGTCAGGCGCAGCCGGTCACTGAGCCGCTCACCGAAAACCATCGCGGCGGTTACGAAACCATCCTCGACTGGGAGAATTTCTCGCGCTGGCGGGCGGCGATCGAGCAGGCGGAGTGTACTTCGCTGGACACCGAGACCACCGACCTCGACCCGTTCGCGGCCCGGCTGGTGGGCATCTCCTTCGCGCTCGAAGCGGGGCGGGCGGCCTATCTGCCGCTCGGCCACGCTTACGCCGGCGCGCCGGCGCAGCTGCCGCTGACCGAGGTGCTGGAGAAATTGAAGCCCTGGCTGGAGTCCGGGCGGCACGCCAAGCTCGGCCAGCACCTCAAGTACGACCGGCACGTCTTCGCCAACCACGGCATCGCGCTCTCCGGCATCCGGGACGACACCCTGCTCGAATCCTACGTGCTGGAGAGCGACAAGGCGCACGACCTGGGCTCGCTGGCTTCGCGCCACCTGAACCTGGCGACGATCTCCTACGACGCGGTGACCGGCAAGGGCGCGTCGCGCATCTCCTTCGCCCAGGTCGAAGTCGAGCGCGCCGGCCAATACGCCGCCGAGGACGCCGACGTGACGCTGCGCGTGCACCAGGTCTTCCGCGAGAGGCTGGCGGCCGAGCCCAGGCTGGAGGCCCTCTACCGCGACATCGAGCTGCCGGTGGCCGAGGTGCTGTTCCGCATGGAACGCACCGGCGTGCTGATCGACGTCGCCGCGATGGCCAGGCAGAGCGACGAGCTCGGCCGGCGCCTGCTGGAGCTGGAGGGGCAGGCCCACGGGCAGGCGGGCCAGCCGTTCAACCTGAGCTCGCCGAAACAGCTGGCCGAGATATTGTTCGCCAAGCAGGGGCTGCCGGTGCTGAAGAAGACGCCCTCGGGCGGCCCCTCCACCGACGAGGAGGTGCTCTCCGAGCTGGCGCTCGACTATCCGCTGCCCAAGCTGCTGCTCGAGCACCGCAGCCTGGCCAAGCTGAAGGGCACCTACACCGACAAGCTGCCGCGCATGGTCAATCCGGCCACCGGCCGGGTGCACACCAGCTACTCGCAGGCGACCGCGGTCACCGGCCGGCTGGCGAGCTCGGAACCGAACCTGCAGAACATCCCGGTGCGCACGGCGGAGGGGCGGCGCATCCGCAGCGCCTTCATCGCGCCGCCCGATCACGCCATCGTCTCGGCCGACTATTCCCAGGTCGAGCTGCGCATCATGGCGCATCTCTCCGACGACGCGCGCCTGCTCGACGCCTTCGGCCGCGGCGAGGACGTGCATCGCGCCACCGCCGCGGAGATCTTCGGCATCACGCCGCTGGAGGTCGGGCCGGACCAGCGCCGCGCCGCCAAGGTGATCAACTTCGGCCTGATCTACGGCATGTCGGCCTTCGGCCTGGCGCGCGAACTGGGACTGGAGCGCGGCGCGGCGCAGGCCTACATGGACCGCTACTTCGCCCGCTATCCCGGCGTCGCCCGCTACATGGAAGAGACGAGAAAACTGGCGCGCGAACAGGGCTACGTCGAGACCGTCTTCGGCCGCCGCCTGTGGCTGCCCGAGATCCGTTCGGGCAACGTCGGCCGCCGCCAGGGCGCGGAGCGCGCCGCGATCAACGCGCCGATGCAGGGCACCGCCGCCGACCTGATCAAGCTGGCGATGCTCGCGGTGCAGCGCTGGCTGGACCAGGAGCGGCTGGAATCGAAGCTGATCCTGCAGGTCCACGACGAACTGGTGCTCGAGGTGCCCGATGCCGAACTCGCCGCGGTGCGCGAACGACTGCCGCGCCTGATGGGCGACGTGGCGCGGCTGAAGGTGCCGCTCCTGGTCGATGTCGGGGTCGGGCCGAACTGGGAAGCGGCGCACTGAGCGCGCAGATACAGGGAGCGAAGATGAAGGTCAGCGGTTTCAGTTTCCTGCGCAACGGTTCCCTGCTCGGCTATCCGTACCTCGAGAGCATCCGCTCGGCGCTGCCGATCTGCGACGAGTTCGTGATCGCCGTCGGCGCCAGCGACGACGACACTCTGGAACGCCTGAGAGCGCTCGACGAGCCGAAACTGCGCATCATCGAGACCCAGTGGAACGAACAGATGCAGGATCGCGGCTACGTCTATGCGCAGCAGAAGATGATCGCCCAGTTCAATTGCAACGGCCACTGGGCTTTCTATCTCGAAGGCGACGAAGTGCTGCACGAGCGCGACTTGCCCTTGATCCGCGCGGCGATGGAAAAGCATCTCGACGATCCGGCGGTCGAGGCGCTGGTGTTCGACTACCATCATTTTTTCGGCAGCCCGGACTGGGTCGCCGTCAGTCCCGGCTGGTACCGCCGCGCGCCGCGGATCATCCGCAACAGCGTCCGCAACTATTCTCCCGACGGCCTGTTCTTCGTGGTCATGGACCAGAACAAGCGCGGCCGCTATCCCCGGGCCGCCGCCGTCGGCGTGCCCATCTATCACTACGGCCACGTGCGCAGCATCGCCGCGATGCGCGAGAAGAACAGCCGCGTCGGAAAATACTGGCAGCACGACCATCCGCTGTTCACCGGTTACCGCATCGATCCGCAGGCGCTGGCGCCGTTCACCGGCGATCATCCGGAGGTGGTGCGCGACTGGCTGGCCAAGGAGGCCGAGACCGCCTACACCCCCGACCCGGATCACCCGCCGAGCAAACGCGAGCGCCGGCACCGCTGGATGATGCGGCTGGAGCGCCGCTTCGGCTGGGACCTCAGCAAGAAGCACTACACCCTGGCGCGATGACGACGGAAACCAGCCTCGCAGCGCCCGCCGGCCTCGCGGTCGATGCGGTCTATGTGCTGTCGGTGAAGAGCTTCGCGCAGCGCATCGCGCATATCGAGCGGGAGATGACGCGGCACGGCATCGCCTTCGAGTTCGTGTTCGAGCACGACGCCGGCGAACTCGACGAGCGGCTCATCGCCGCGCGCTTCGCCCCCGGCGGCTTGAAGAAGAGCCAGCAGTCGCTGGTGCTGAAGCACATCCGCGCTTGGCGCCTTGCCCAGGCCGCCAATCTGCGGCGGATCCTGGTGTTCGAGGACGACGTGGTGCTCGCTCCCGACTTCGCCGTCCGCCTCGACGCAGCGCTGCGCGCCGCCGACGCGCTGCCGCCGGGCTATCTGGTGTTTCTCGGCGGCGCCGACACCAAGGTGCCGGACCGCTACTTTCTCGCGCCCGGCCCCCTGGTGGAATTGTCGATCGCCACCGCCGAAGCCTACGTCACCGACCGGGAGGCGATCCGCCGCCGCCTGGCCTGGCTGGAGAGCAACAAGGTCGCGCTGCCCGCGGACCACCTGCTCAAGCAGCTCGATGCGTCGCTGGGCATCGTGCACTACTGGCTGACGCGGCCGATCGTCGAACAGGGCAGCGTGCTCGGCATTTTCCCCAGCGTCCTGGACGAGCATCGGCAGAAACACTCGGCGCTGTTCAACCGCTGGCGCAACCGCTGGAACAAGTTCCAGCGCCACCGGCTGCGCCGCTGGATAGTCCATATGAAATCGCACTTCCCCAAGGTAACAGGCAAATGACCGCGACACTCGCCCGCCCGACTCCCCTCGCCTGCGCCCGTTGGCTGATCGTCGCGATCATGGTCGCTCTGCTGTTCTCCCCGCCCCTGACCAATCTGGCCGAGCTGGCCCTGGTCCTGTGCCTCGCCGCCTCGGGCGAACTGCGCCGGCGCCTGGTGCGCGCCGCGGGGCAACCGATGGGCATCGCGACCCTGGCGCTGGCCGCGCTCATCGTGATCGGCGCCGGCTACAGCATCGGCAGCGCGGAACGAACCTGGTCGATGCTGACCGGCTGGCGCAAATTGCTGTTGCTGCCGATCGCCGCGGCGCTGTTCGACGAGCCGCGCTGGAAGACCCGGCTCGGCCTGATCCTGGTCGCCGTCGTCGCCCTGTGCGCGGCGCTGTCCTATGTCGGCCTGGCGCTGGGACGCGGCGTCTACCTCTATCCGCCGGGAATCATCGTCCGCAACTACGCGACCCAGGGCATGATGTTTTCCGTCGCCGCCTTCGTCGCGGCCAGCTTCCTGCGCTACGAACCCTCGCTCAGCCGGGCGCTGCGCCTCTGGCTCGCCGTCGCCGCGGCGCTGCTGTTCGCCAACGTCGTCCTGGTCACGCCCGGGCGCAGCGGTTACGTCGTGCTGCTGGCGTGCACCGCCGCCTTCGTGTTCGACCTGCTGCGCCGCCACCGCGGCGACCGCCGGGTCTATGGCCTGAGCGCCTTGCTGGTGGCTCTGGTCGTCGGCTCCCTGGCCGCATCGCCGCTGGTGCGCGACCGGATCGGGCAGGGCGTCAGGGAAATGGAGACCTACCGGCACGCCCCGCAGCTGACCTCGATGGGCATTCGCATGGTGCTGTGGCAGAACACCCTGAAGATGATCGGCAAGCGTCCCTGGTTCGGCTACGGCACCGGCTCGTTCGAAGCGGCTTACCGCCAGCAGGTGGCGGGCCAGACCGGCTGGCAGGCGCTGGACCTCAGCGCCGATCCGCACGACCAGTACCTGAAGATCGCTGCCGAACACGGACTGGTCGGCCTGGCGGTCTTTTTCGTCTTCCTGCTCTCGGCTCTGTTCCAGCGCCCCGGCGCGGTTCATCGCCTGATCGGCCTCGGGGTGCTGTTCTCCTGGTGCGGGACCAGCCTGTTCAGTTCGCACTTCTCGACATTCTCGGAAGGCAGCTTCATCGCCCTGTGGTGCGGCGCCATGCTGGCCAACGAGGCGACGCCTGAAGGCCGGACTTGAAAACCATACTGCTCGTCGCCACGCGCCAGATCGGCGACGTGCTGCTGGTCACACCGCTGCTGCGTTCGCTGCGCCTGGCCCAGCCGGAGGCGGTGATCGACGTGCTGGTCTACACCGACAAGGGCGGCATGCTGGCCGGCAACCCGGACTGCAACGAGGTGATCGAGAGCGACGAGCATCCGGACTGGCGCGGCCACCTCCGCCTGTGCAGGCGGATATTTCGCCGTTACGACATCGCGCTGACGGTGCAGGCCAACGACCGGGGACACGTCTATGCCTGGCTGGCTGGCCGGCAGCGCTTCGGACTGATTCCCGATCTGACCGCGGCCTCGGCGTGGAAGCGCGCCTCCTGCCGCGCCTGGGCCCTGCTCGACAACATGCACACCCACACCGTGGTGCAGAACCTGCGCCTGGCCGACCTCCTCGGCGTAGCCCGCGACTGCACCGTGGTGCCGCCGCGCTGCGACTATGGCGCAGAACTCGTCGGCCGCCTCGTCCCGTGGGCGCAGGAGCAGGACATCGCGGTGCTGCATCCGTTTCCGATGTGGCACTACAAGCGCTGGACGCCTCAGGGCTGGCGCGAGCTGATCGCGGGACTGCGCGCCCGGGGCATGAAGATCGTGCTCACCGGCGGACCGGCGGCGGCGGAAGTCGCCTACTGCGAGTCTCTGGCCGCCGCCGGCGACGCACTCAATCTCGCCGGCAGGCTGCCCATC
>JAJZPJ010000153.1 GCA_021811225.1 Pseudomonadota bacterium | reverse complement strand
TCATACGGATTGCCCGGAAAGGTTCGCGCTCCAACGACTAGGCTGCCGGCGCCAGCCCGCGCGCGAGGTCGGCCTCGATGTCGCCGACCGCTTCCAGCCCCACCGCGACGCGCAGCAGGCCCTCGGCGATGCCGGCGGCGGCGCGCGCCTCGGCCGTGATGCGGCCGTGGGTGGTGCTGGCCGGATGGGTGATGGTGGTCTTGGTGTCGCCGAGATTGGCGGTGATCGACAGCAAGCGGCAGTGATCGACGACGCGCCAGGCGGCTTCCCGTCCGCCTTTGACCTCGAAGGACAGGATGGCGCCGCCGCTCGCCTGCTGGCGCATCGCCAGCGCGTGCTGCGGATGCGAAGGCAGGCCCGGATAGAAGACGCGCTGCACCTGCGGCTGGGCCTCCAGCCATTGCGCCACCGCCAGGGCGTTGGCCGACTGCGCCTGCATGCGGATCTTCAGCGTCTCCAGCCCCTTCAGGATCACCCAGGCGTTGAACGCCGAGAGCGTCGGACCGGCGGTGCGCAGGAACTTGAACACCTCCTCGGCCAGGGCCTTGCGGCCCAGCACCGCGCCGCCCAGCACGCGGCCCTGGCCGTCGAGATACTTGGTGGCGGAGTGGATCACCAGATCGGCACCGAACTGCAGGGGTCGTTGCAGCGCCGGCGAACAGAAGCAGTTGTCCACCGCCAACAGCGCGCCCGCGGCGTGAGCCACCTCGGCGATGGCGGCGATGTCGAACACTTCGGTGAGCGGATTGGAGGGCGTCTCGATGAACACCAGTTTGGTATTGGGCAGGAGCGCGGCGCGAAAAGCGGCGGGATCGGTGCCGACGACCAGCGTGGCGGCGACGCCGAACTTCGGCAGGATGCCGCCGAACAACTGCTGGGTCGAACCGAAAATGCTCTGCGAGGCGACGACATGGTCGCCGGCCTTCAACAGCGCCATGGCCATCGCCAGGATCGCGGCCATGCCCGAAGCGGTGGCGACGCAAGCCTCGGCGCCTTCTAACGCCGCCAGGCGGTCCTGCATCATGCTCACCGTGGGATTGGTGAAGCGCGAATAGACGTTGCCCGGCGCCTCGCCTGAGAAGCGCGCCGCGGCCTGGGCGGCGCTGTCGAAGACGAAGCTGGAGGTGAGGTAGAGCGCTTCGGAATGCTCGTTGAACTGGCTGCGTTCCTGCCCGGCGCGCACCGCCAGGGTTTCCAGCTGGAAATCCTCGTTCATGTGGCGCTTCCTTGAATCATTGCGAGGCCACCAGATTGAGGTCGAGCTGGGTGCCCTCGCCCTCGTCGTCGGCACGGGCGGAACCGTCACGGCGCGCCGACTCGACGGTAGACAGGTATTCGCGGGTGACGTCGCCGGTGATGTAGTGGCCGTCGAAGCAGGAGGTCTCGAAGCAGGCGATGTCCGGATTGACCGCGGCGAGCGCCGCCTTCAGCCCGTCCAGATCCTGATAGACCAGCGCATCGGCGCCGATCTCGCGGCGGATCTCGTCGTCGCTGCGGCCGCTGGCGATCAGTTCGGAGCGGCTCGGCATGTCGATGCCATAGACGTTGGCGTAGCGCACCGGCGGCGCCGCCGAGGCGAAATAGACGTTGCGCGCGCCGGCTTCGCGCGCCATCTGCACGATCTCCTGGCTGGTGGTGCCGCGGACGATCGAGTCATCGACCAGGAGCACGTTCTTGCCCTTGAATTCCTGAGCGATGGCGTTCAGCTTCTGGCGCACCGATTTGCGCCGGGTCGCCTGCCCCGGCATGATGAAGGTGCGGCCGATGTAGCGGTTCTTGACGAAGCCCTCGCGGTAGGGAAGATTCAGGCGCTTGGCCAGTTCCATCGCCGAGGGCCGGCTGGAGTCGGGGATGGGCATCACCGTGTCGATCACCAGGTGCGGCAGGGTGTGCCGGATCTTCTCGGCGAGGAATTCGCCCAGCTTGAGCCGCGTCTCATAAACCGAAATGCCGTCGATCAGCGAATCGGGCCGGGCCAGATAGACGAACTCGAAGGCGCAGGGCGCGTGCACGGTGCGCTCGGCGCACTGGCGGCTGACGAAGTGGCCGCGGGTGTCGATCAGCACCGCCTCGCCCGGCGCCACGTCGCGCAGGATCTTGAAGCCGAGCGTGTCGATGGCCACGCTCTCCGAGGCCACCAGATACTCGCAACCCGCCCCGGTCTCGTTCTTGCCGATGATCAGCGGCCGGATGCCGTAAGGATCGCGGAAGGCGAGCAGGCCGTAGCCGGCGATCATCGCCACCACCGCGTAGGCGCCGCGCACCCGTCGATGCACCCCGGCCACCGCCTTGAAGATGGTCTCGGCATCGACCTGGTACTTGGTCGAGGCGGCCTGCAATTCGTGCGCCAGCACGTTCAGCAGCACCTCGGAATCGGAGTTGGTGTTGATGTGGCGCAGGTCCTGCAGGAAGATGTCCTGCTTCAACTGCGCGGTATTGGTCAGGTTGCCGTTGTGCGCCAGGGTCAGGCCGAAGGGCGAGTTCACGTAGAACGGCTGGGCCTCGGCGGCGTTGTAGGCCGAACCGGCGGTGGGGTAGCGGCAGTGGCCGATGCCCCAGTTGCCGACCAGGTTCAGCATGTTGCGGGTGCGGAAGACGTCGCGCACCAGCCCCGGTCCCTTGTGCATGTGGAAGCGGCCGGCGTCGGCCGTGGCGATGCCGGCCGCGTCCTGACCGCGATGCTGCAGCACCTGCAGGCCGTCATAGAGCAGTTGATTGACGGGTGTCGTCGCCACTACACCGATAATTCCGCACATGAGCTACCGCCTATCCGTAACGAATCCGTTGCGCCACCGTCTTCGGCAGCCAGGGTCTGAGCGCCAGCACCGCCGTCTCCAGCGGCGGCGACAGCGATGCATCCCGCCACCACGGCTGGCGGGGCAGCGCGGTCATGCCGCAGACCAATACTCCCGCCAACACCACCAACACACCGCGCATGACGCCGAACAGGGCGCCGAGCAAGCGATCCGCGAAGCCCAGTCCGACCGCGCGCAACAAGCGCGACAGCACGAAGCGCGCCGCCGCGAAGACCAGCAGCGTGGCCACGAACACCGCGGCAAAACCCGCCGCGGCCCGCCACGCCGGTTCGCCGATCCAGCGCGCCAGGCTCGCCGCTGCAACCAGGCCCCAGGCGCGCGCGGCCAAAAATGCCGCGACCCACGCCGCCAGTCCCAGAATCTCGCTCACCACGCCGCGCCACAGGCCGAGCAGCGAGGACAGCGCGATCACCGAGAAGACCGCATAATCGAAACCGGTCATGCGTCCTTACTGTTTCTGCGCGACGACGCCACCGGGCGGCCCCCCGGCGCCGATCTTCTTCAAGTGCGCCTGCGCCTTCTCCGCCGCTTGGCGCGTGGCGAACGGCCCGCCGCGCACCCGCGTTCTCGGACCCTGCGCGGTCTTCACCTTTTCAGTATAGGACGGATAGCCCAGTTCCTTGAGCTTCGCCAGCAGCAGCCGGACGTTGGCCTGATCCTGATAGGCGCCCAGCTGGAGTATCCACTGCGCCGCCGCGACGCGCGCGCGCGCCGGCTCGGGCTTGGCATCGGCCGGCTTGGGCGCCGGTTGAGCCTTGGCTGGGGGCGCCACCTCGGCCGGCGCTACCGTCTCGGGCGGATTGACCGGAGCGGGGGCGGGCGGGGACGGCTTGACGATGTCGGGCTGGGCGACGGCTATCGGGTGGGCGGGGGCGGCATCCTGGCTGGGGATGCGGATCTGGATGTCCTGGGTGAGCGGTTTGGGCTCCTGATCCATCACCATCGGCAACACGATGACGGCGGCCAATACCAGGGCGACGGCACCGACCAGACGCCGTCGCGCACGCTTTTTGAGCTCCAGCTGTCCATCTGCCGTTGGGTCGACTTGCGCCATAGAATTCATGTCTTTCGCGCCAGTTCGCGCAGGACATCCGCAACCGTGAGGAAGGATCCGAACACCGCAATTCTATCACTTTCGTTGGCTCTCCCGCGCGCGTAGCGGAAGGCCTCCGCGGGCGTCGCGAATTGCGGCAGCGGTCCGTTCTGCTCGACCCCGCCTTGCTCCTTCACTAGCTGCGCCAGAAGCGCGGCACTGGCGGCGCGCGGCCCGTCGAGCGAGCAGGGCAGCCAGTGCGTGACCCGGTCCTTGAGCGCGCCGACCACGGCGCCGATATCCTTGTCGCGCAGCATGCCGAACACCGCCCAGGTCTGGGGATAGAAGCCCATGTCGCCGAGATTGGCGGCAAAGGAACGCGCCGCCTGGGGATTGTGGGCGACGTCGAGCACCACCGTCGGGCGTCCCGGCAAGACCTCGAA
Organism: Pseudomonadota bacterium; assembly: GCA_021811225.1. Lineage (GTDB taxonomy): Bacteria > Pseudomonadota > Gammaproteobacteria > Burkholderiales > Rhodocyclaceae > CAIYYX01. The sequence continues at coordinate 1,962 of JAJZPJ010000153.1, read as the reverse complement.
GCGGCCGGACAGTTCGACCTCGGCCAGACCGCGACGAATGTCCTGCATCGCCACCGGCAGCCGCGCGGAGAGCGTCTCCAGTGCGCAGAGCACGGCGCTGGCATTGCCGAGCTGATGCGCGCCGCGCAGCGCCGGATGAGCCAGGCCGCTCTTCTTGCCGGCGCGCCCCCAGAACTGCCATTGCGTCTCCTGGTTGCGGTAGCCGAAGTCGCGGCCGATCAGCTGCAGGTCGGCGCCGATCGACTGCGCGTGCGCCACCAGGCTTCGCGGCGGCGCCGGATCGCCGCAGACCGCCGGACGACCGGTGCGGAAGATGCCGGCCTTCTCGAAACCGATGGCCTCGCGCGTCGCGCCCAGATAGTCGGTGTGGTCGAGATCGATGCCGGTGACGATGGCGCAGTCGGCATCGTAGCAGTTGACCGCATCGAGCCTCCCGCCCAGCCCGACTTCGAGGATGACGACATCCACCTGCTGCGCCGCGAAACACTCCCACGCCGCCAGGGTGCCGAACTCGAAATAGGTGAGCGGAATATTCCCCGCCGCCTGCCGCGCCGCCTCCACCCGGCCGAATGCGGCGCACAGCGTCGCCTCGTCGCTATCGGCGCCGCCCACCCGCACCCGCTCGCGGTAGGAGAGCAGATGGGGAGAGGTGTAGAGGCCGACGCGATAGCCGGCGCAGCCGAGAATGCGCTCCAGCATCGCGCAGGTCGAGCCCTTGCCGTTGGTGCCGCCGACGGTGAACACCGGGACGCGCTGCCTCTGGCCGAGGGCGTCCTTGACCGCCTGGACGCGGTCGAGTCCGAGCTCTATCCCGGCGGCCCCCTGTGGGCGCAGCGCTTCGAGATGAGCCAGCCAGGCGGCGAGCGAATCGGGCGCGGGCAACTATTGCGGCGCCGGCAGGCGCAAGAGCAGGCAGAGCACGGAGGCTAGCTTGTCGCGCAGTTCGCGGCGGTCGACGATCATGTCGATGGCGCCCTTGTCGAGCAGGAATTCGGCGCGCTGGAAGCCCTCCGGCAGCGTCTCGCGCACCGTCTGCTCGATCACCCGCGGACCGGCGAAGCCGATCAGGGCGCCCGGTTCGGCGATCACCAAGTCGCCGACGAAGGCGAAGCTGGCCGAGACGCCGCCCATGGTCGGATCGGTGAGCAGGGTGATGAAGGGCAGCTTGTGCCGGCCGAGCAGCGATACCGCGGCGGTGGTCTTGGCCATCTGCATCAGCGAGAACAGCCCTTCCTGCATGCGCGCGCCGCCCGAAGAGGTGATGCAGATGAAGGGCAGCTGGCTCTCGATCGCGCATCGGACGCCGCGCACGAAGCGTTCGCCGACCACCGAACCCATCGAGCCGCCCATGAAGTCGAACTCGAAGCAGGCGACCACCACCGGCAGGGTCTTGATCGCACCCTGCATCACCACCAGCGCGTCGGACTCGCCGGTATCGGCTTGGGCGGCGACCAGGCGGTCGGGGTAACGCTTGCTGTCCTTGAACTTCAAGGCATCGATCGGAATCACCTCGGCGCCGATCTCGAAGCGCCCCTCCGGGTCGAGCAGCAGATCGAGCCGCTGCCGCGCCCGGAGACGATGGTGGTGGCCGCACTTCGGACAGACGCTCTGGTTGGCGTCGAGATCGGAGCTGTAGAGCACCGCTTCGCAAGCCGGGCATTTGCACCACAGCCCTTCCGGAATCGACTTGTGCGCGCCTTCTGCGCGCTTGATCTTCGGCGGTAAGAGTTTCTGCAACCAGCTCATAGGGCCCTCCCCCCAGCCCCCTCCCCGAGGGAGGGGGTGACTGTTGTTCGCCGCTTCGCGGCTCCATGTTCTCGAAGCCCCCGCCTTGGGACGGCCCTGCGGCGGGGGCGGCTCTTCGGTCCGTCATTCGCCGCTTCGCGGCTCCATGTTCCCGAAGCCCCCGCCCGGGCGCGGCCCTGCGGCGGGGGCGGCGCTTCGGTCAGCCGGTCTGTTTCC
>JAJZPJ010000152.1 GCA_021811225.1 Pseudomonadota bacterium | reverse complement strand
GCCGGTCATGGATCTCGACGTGGTGCTCACGCCCAAGGATGCGCCGGATTTCAAGGTCACCTATCCGCACAAGCCGCACACCCAGATCCTGAGCTGCGACAACTGTCATACCGGGATATTCCAGATGCAGGCGGGCGCCGACCCGATCACCATGGAAAAAATCTTCGCCGGCGAATATTGCGGGCGTTGCCACGGTCCGGTCGCCTTCGACCCGGCCAGCGCCTGTCCGCGCTGCCATACGGCGATGCCCCAATGAGGCAGGCGGCGCTCTGGCTTGCCCTGCTGGTACTGGCGACCCTGCTGCCCGCAGCCCAGGTCTCGGCCGAGCAGGGCGACATCGTGTTCACCCGCAGTTCCAAAGAGGAGGGCGCCGACTATCCGCCCGCGACCTTTCCCCACTACGTGCACCGCATGCAGTTCAAATGTTACGTCTGTCACGACGCCATCTTCAAGATGAAGGCGGGCGCCGACAAGGTGAGCATGGACGCGATCGACAAGGGCAAGTTTTGCGGCACCTGTCATAACGCCACCATCGCCTTCGGTCCGACCTTCGAGTCCTGTCAGCGCTGTCACAAGTGATGAGCGGAAACCCGCCCATGATCCGGGGCAAGACCCCTGCGTTGCTGGTGACCTTGCTGTCGCTGCTGACGGCGGGCGAAGCTGCCGCCCAGTCGCTGAGCTACTTGACCCTGGGCAGCTGGGAGGGCTCGCTGCAGGCCAACTACGGCCTCGGCCACGACCAGATCAGTTCCGATACCGCGCCCGCGTCCAGCTTTTCGCAGCGCAACGCCGAGGAATCTCTGAGCGTCAGGAACAGCGGTTTCTCGGTGCTCGACCCGGGGCTGCTGACCGGCAGTCTGGGACTCACGCTTGGTCTGGCGCAGGACACCGAGAACTCCGCGGGCGCGCTCACCAAGGGCCGCTCCAGGGTGCTCGGCTACTCCTTCGACGCCGACATCCTGAACGTCCTGCCCTACGGCGGCGCGCTGTTCGCCAACCGTTCGCGCAGCCTCTCGTTCCAGCCCTTCGGTCGGGTCGAGACCACCAGCAGCAATCGCGGCCTGAGCCTGCGCCTGAACGAGGGCAGCCCGCTCAGGGACAAGGGCTTCCCCTATCTCAGCGCCAACCTGCGGCTGGAGCAGCAGCATTTCCAGGAGATCGCCACCAGCGCGCTCAACCAGAGCTATCAGCACAGCGAAGTGCGCAACAGCCTCAGCCAGGACGGCCACAAGGGCTCGGAGAACTCCGACCTGGACTGGCATTACGATTTCAACGAGGTCCAGGACCCCTCGTTCAGCAACGGCAACTATCGCAGCCACAGCGCCAATCTTGGCTATAGTCAGGATTTCGGGGCAGCCCTGAACCGGCGCTGGGATTCGCGCCTGGCCTATTTCGATCGCGTCGGTTCGACTTCGATGTCCCTGTTCTCGATGAGCGAGCATCTGCACCTCGCGCACTGGAGCAACCTGGCCACCGACTACAATTATCAATTGTCGCGACTCGAGACCCAGGCCTTGCCCAGTCTCAGCCAGAGCGGCGCATTCAGCGTGCAGTACCAGCCCTACCAGAACCTGGGCGCCTACGCCTCGGCGCAACGCCAACTGCAGCCGGCCGGCCAGATCGACGCATTCGCCGGCGGACTCAACTACCGTTACCAGCACCCGCTGCCCTGGCAGGGGGTGCTGACGCTGGGCAGCAGCGGCAGCTATCAACTGGTGGAAACGCACATCAACGCCACCCAGGCCAGCATCACCGACGAGGCGCAAACTGCACCCGCTCTGCTCGGCGCCGGCGCCGGCTTCCTGCTCAACCAGGCCTACGTCGTGGCGGCGAGCATCGTGGTGGTGGACACGCGCGACGGCATGCGTCTGCCGACGGTGGCCGGCGTCGATTACCTGTTGGTGCCGCAGGGCAATCAGACCCTGATCGTGCCGCTCCTGACCAGCCTGGTGATCCGGGCCGGCGATCCGCTGGCGCTCAGCTACGATTACGCCATCCCGCCCAGCCTCAAGTACGCCACAATTGCCAAGTCGCTTAGTGCCGGCATGAGTTTTCGGTGGATCTCGTTTGGCGTCGCCCACAGCGAGTCCGCCGTGACCCTACTCTCGGGCAACGGCAGCGGCTTCCTGCAAAGCTCCCGCAACGACAGCGCGCAGGTCGATGTGCACGGCCGCTGGCAAAAGCTCCAGGGCGCGGCGGGCGCCGCCTTTCAGCGCTCCGACGCGACGCTGCTGTCCTTCACCCAGCAGCGCTATTATCAGTCCGCCACCTATCAGTATTCGCGCTACCTGGGCTTCGCCTTCGACACCGACTGGACCGTGGCCCATTACCAGACGCCGGCGCGGACCAGCGACACCCGCGGCGCGAATCTCACCGCGAACTGGTACGCGCCGGGCGGCTGGATCGTCAATGCGCTGGCCGGCCGGCGCTATCTCACCGACAGCGCGCAGCCCTCGGAAATAGTGAGCAATGAAGGCCTGCGGGCGCAGATGAAATATGGCAAACTCTCGCTGACCTCGGCCTTCACCGCCAACCAACGAATACGCGGCGGCTCCCGGATGAGCAATTGGCGTATCGATTTCAGCGTGACGCGTGAACTATGAAACCGACCCCTGATACTGCCCGCTCCCGCGGCGCCTGCATTGCCGCCCCGCTGTTCGCCATGATGTATGCCACGCTGCTCGGCCTGCTCCCCGCCGGCTGCGCCACGACTGCACCACCCAGGACCGCAGCGGCGAGTACGGTGGCGAGTGCTGCGCCAGCTCCCATCTGGCCCGAGCCGCCGGCCAAGACCCGCATCCGCTATCTGCGCAGCATCTCCGGACCGCAAGACTGGGGCATCGCCAAATCCCTGTTCCGGCGCCTGATCGATGCGCTCACCGGCAGCGGCAGCGATCACTTCATCCGCCCCACCGGGGTCGCGGAGCGGCAGGGGGTGCTGTACGTCGCCGACCCGGGCGCACCGGCCTTGTGGATCTTCGATGCCGGGCGGAACGAGACGCACAAGGTGGAGCGCGTCGGGGACACCGAGCTTCTTTCGCCGGTGGCGGTGGCGATACGCCCCGACGGCGCGGTGTATCTCGCCGACTCGCGCCTGAAAAAAGTGTTTCTCATAGACCGCGCCGGTGAGCTGATCGGCGTCGCCGCGCAGCAGGGCCTGGAGCGGCCGGCGGGCCTGGCCTACGATCCGGTTCGAGGGCGTCTCTACGTCGCCGATTCGGCGAATCAGCGGATCGCCGTGTTCGGCCCCGACGCCAGACTCATCGGCACCTGGGGTGCAGCCGGCAGCGGCGACGGGCAGTTCAACTACCCGACCCACCTGGCGCTGGATCCGGCGGGGACGCTGCTGGTCACCGATGCGCTCAATTTCCGCGTCCAGGCCTTCGCCCCCGACGGCCGCTATCTCTGGCAATTCGGCCACCATGGCGACGGCTCGGGCGATGTCGCCGCCCCCAAGGGCGTGGCCTTCGATCCCGCCGGGCACGTCTTCGTCGTCGATGCGCTGTTCGATGCGGTGCAGATCTTCCGGCGCGACGGCCGCTTTCTGCTCGGCTTCGGCCAGCATGGCGCGCAGCCCGGTCAGTTCTGGCTGCCCGGCGGCCTGTTCATCAGCCCGAACAATGAAATCTATGTGGCCGACGCTTTCAACCAGCGGATTCAGGTATTTCAAGGCGGTCCGGGCGCGGCCAGGGAGAAGCTGAAATGAAGCTGTCGTCGAAGGCATCAGGTTGGCTGGCGCTGCTCGTCGCCGGCTGCTTCGCGCTGTGCGCCAGCAGCCAGGCGCAGACCCATATCGCGCTCACCAAGCATAACCTCACCCCCAGCGGCCCCGGCACGATCAAGGCCGCAGAGCCGGTCGGCCTGTGCGTCTTCTGCCATACTCCGCACAACGCCAAGCCGACCATAGGCTTGTGGAATCGCGAACTGTCCGCGGCCACCTACCAGCTCTATGCCAGCAGTACGCTGAAGGCGAGCCTGAATCAGCCCACCGGCAGTTCCAAGCTCTGCCTGTCCTGTCACGACGGCCTGCTGGCGCTGGACAGCCTGCGCGTACCACCCGCGGGTGCGCCGCTGATGCTAGGTCCCCTGCAGGGCAGCACCGTGCTCGGCACCGATCTGTCGAAGGATCATCCGATCTCCTTCACCTATGACGTCGCGCTGGCGCAGGCCAACCCGGAACTTGCCGATCCGCGCAGCCTAGCGGCGAGCGTCCGGCTCGATGCCCAGCAGCAAATGCAATGCACCAGTTGCCACGATCCGCACGAGGACCGGCAGCCGAATTTCCTGCGCGCCGACAACCGCGCCGGCGCGCAGTGCACCGCCTGCCATCGCATGAATGGCTGGTCCGCTTCGGCCCACGCCACCTCGACCGCTACCTGGAACGGCACCGGCACCGACCCCTGGCCGCCCGGCGCCTATGCCACGGTGGCCGACAATGCCTGCCTCGATTGCCACCGGCCGCACGACGCCGGCCATCCGCAACGGCTGCTGGCGCAGGCGACGGAGTCGGCCAACTGCACCGTCTGCCACGGCGGCACGGTCGCCGCCAAGAATGTCGCGGCGGAGTTCCTCAAGCCCTCCCGTCATCCGATCGACAGCAGCCAGTGGGTGCATGATCCCACTGAGGATCCGCGCCTGATGCCGCGCCACGTCACCTGCGTCGACTGCCACAATGCGCACGTCGCGACCAATGCCGCCGCCGTTCTGCCGGGCGCGCCGGGCGCGCTGCGCGGGGTCAAGAGCGTCACCCTGGGCGGCTCGGTGATCAATGATCCCAACTTCGAATATGAGGTCTGTGACAAATGCCACGGCCTGCAGGAGCCGACCACGGTGGGCATCATTCGCCAGGGCGGCACGCGCAACATCCGCCTGAAGATCGACCCGACCAATCCCTCGTATCACCCGATCGCGGCGACCGGCGCGAATCCGGCGATACTCGGCCTGGAGGCGGGCTACACCGCCTCCAGCCTGATCAATTGCACCAGTTGCCACAACAACGACGAGTGGACGGCGCAGGGTACCAACCCGCGCGGGCCGCACGGCTCGCGCTACGAGCCGATCCTGGCGGCGCAATACACCACCGGCGACCCCAGCGTCGAATCGCCCCAGAGCTATGCGCTGTGCTACCAGTGCCACAACCGCACTTTCCTGATCACCGATCAGGCCAAGACCTTCCCGCACCAGCGCCACGTGATCACCGATCAGGCGCCCTGCGCCGCCTGTCACGATGCCCACGGCTCGCGTCAGAACGCTCATCTGGTGGACTTCATGCTCCGCGATCTCACCGGCAAGGTGGTCGTCAGCCCCTCCGCCACGCTAGGCCTGATTCAATACACGCCGCTGGGCGCCGGCCACGGCCAGTGCTATCTCTCCTGCCACGGCAAAAATCACGAACCGCTGGCTTACTAATCCCGCCCTCGCTCACCAATGGCTCAGCTACCTGACATTCCTTTCATTTCGCCTGGCTGATCTGGCTGATGCAAAGAGGGTGTCGACGAGCGATCGCCGACACCCTCTTTTGCGTTGACACAACTGCTGCCGTCAGCCTGCGCGCCAAAGGCGAAGCAATCTTGAGGCGTGCCCGTTCCCTACTTCGTCAGCACCCACTCGATCAGGTCGTGCAGATCGGCATCGCTGATCTTGGCGGCGGGATTGGGCGGCATCGGCATCGGGCCATAGACGCCCTTGCTGCCGGCGCGCACCGACTTCTCCATCACGGCGACGGCGTCCTTCTCGCCCTTGCGCTTGGCCGCGACGGCGGTATAGGCCGGGCCGACGAGCTTCTTGTCGACGGTGTGGCAGGCAGCGCAGCCGCTCTTCTTCATCAAGGCCTCGGCCTTGGCGTCGTCGAGCGCGGCGCTGGCCGAGGCGGAAAACAGCGCCAGCACGGCGGCGGCGGTGAGGGTGGTGACGAGAACTTTCAAGACAATCTCCTGATGTCAATGGAATTCAAATGCTAACCCGAAAACCTTCAAATGTTATGATCTTAATCAACTGAAGGGCGCGCTGCCATGCTGCTGCTCTACTTCCGCTACTTCTGGTGGCACTGCAGACAGAGGTAGCCGTCTGCAGTGGATGAGCCAACCAGCTTGCCGCGGAGGAAGAAATTCTCCTTGGCGGCCTTGTTGTGCGGGTCGTGGCAGGAGGAGCACTCGATGCCGGTCTGGCCGGACGTGGGCTTGCCGACGATGGCGCCGCCGCCGACGTCGGAGTAGAGGCGGATGTTGTTCGCCGTCGGATCTCCCACGAAGTCGTTGCTGGC
>JAJZPJ010000151.1 GCA_021811225.1 Pseudomonadota bacterium | reverse complement strand
GGGGATAGGGATTCATGGTCGGGTCCGGTTGAATTTTCATGGTCGGATGTCGCTGCGCAATCGGGCTTCCCGCGGGCAAAACGCCAGCGGGCTCTCGTTCAAGCAAGCATTTGCTTGGTGATTATCCTTCCCGTCGCCGCCGCTGGCAAGCCGGTCCCGGATCGGGCGCGCGCGGAGCGGCTATCGGCGCCAATACGATCGCGTGCCGGGCAAGGTCCGTCAGGATGCCCTCCACCGTCAGTCCATGCAGCTTGCGCAGGCTTGGCCGGACGAGCACCGTGCGCTATTCGGCCAGCAAGGCCTCGGATAACACGAAAGGGAAAGCCGCGACGAGGATGCCGAAATGCGGGTGGCGCGAGGAGCCTCCGCTTGTGGAAATCTCACATCAGAACGATGTCGTACTGCTCCTGGGTGTAGCCGGATTCGGCCTGGACCGAGATGGTCTTGCCGATGAAGTCGGAGAGCATGGCCAGCGCCTGCGACTCCTCGTCGAGGAACAGGTCGGTGACCGCCCGCGCCGCCAGCACGCGGTATTCCCGGGCGTCGAACTGGCGCGCCTCGCGCAGCAGTTCGCGCAGGATCTCGTAGCAGACGGTGCGCGCGGTCTTGACTTCGCCGCGGCCGCTGCAGGTCGGACAGGGCTCGCACAGCACGTGGGCGAGCGACTCGCGGGTGCGCTTCCGGGTCATCTCCACCAGCCCCAGGGCGGTGAAGCCGCTCACCGAGATCCGCGTGCGCTCGCGCGAGAGCGCCTTGTTCAGTTCGCCCAGGACCGAGGTGCGGTGCTCCTCGTTCTCCATGTCGATGAAGTCGACGATGATGATGCCGCCGAGGTTGCGCAGGCGCAGCTGGCGCGCGATGGTCAGCGCCGCCTCGAGGTTGGTCTTGAAGATGGTGTCGTCGAAGTTCTTCAGGCCGACGAAGCCGCCGGTATTCACGTCGATGGTGGTCATCGCCTCGGTCTGGTCGATGATCAGATAGCCGCCGGACTTCAACTCGACGCGGCGCGCCAGCGCCTTCTGGATCTCGTCCTCGACGCCGAACAGATCGAACAGCGGCCGCTCGCCGGTGTAGTGCTCGAGCAGCCCCGCCACCTGCGGCATGTACTCCTGGGCGAAGACCTGGAGCTTCTGGAAATTCTCGCGCGAGTCGATCACCACCCGCGTCGTCTCCGGCGTCACCAGGTCGCGCAGCAAGCGCTGCGCCAGCGTCAGGTCGTGATGCAGCAGCGCCGGCGGCCGGGCGGTGTTCTGGGCGCGGCTCTTGATTTCCGCCCAGAGCCTGCGCAGATAGTTGATGTCGGTCGCCAGCTCGGCGTCGCTGGCCGATTCGGCCATGGTGCGGACGATGAAGCCGCCCGGCTCGTCGTCGGGCACCAGCGCCTCGATGCGGGCGCGCATCCGCTCGCGCTCGGCTTCGCCCTCGATGCGCTGGGAGATGCCGATGTGGCGTTCCTGCGGCAGATAGACCAGCATCCGGCCGGCGATCGACATCTGCGTGGTCAGGCGCGCGCCCTTGGTGCCGAGCGGGTCCTTGAGCACCTGCACCAGCAGGTTCTGGCCCTCCGAGAGTATTTTCTCGATCGGCCTGGGCGCGCCGCCCTCCTGGCCGTTGGCGCAGCGCTCCTCCCAGATGTCGGCGACGTGCAGGAAGGCGGTGCGCTCCAGGCCGATCTCGACGAAGGCCGACTGCATGCCGGGCAGCACGCGCACGACGCGGCCGAGATAGACGTTGCCGACGATGCCGTGGCTGGCCGTGCGTTCGATGTGCAGTTCCTGCACGATGCCGCTTTGCATCAGGGCGACGCGCGTCTCCTGCGGCGTGAAGTTGATCAGGAATTCTTCGCTCATGATGGCTACAGAGGATAACCGACGGAGCGCAGCAGCAGTGCCGTCTCGCACAGCGGCAGGCCGACGATGCCCGAATAGGAGCCGCGGATCTCCTCGATGAAGGTCGCGGCGCGGCCCTGGATGCCATAGGCGCCGGCCTTGTCCTGCGCTTCGCCGGAGGCGGCGTAGCGGCGGATCTCTTCTGCGCCCAGCGCCCGGAAGCGCACCTCGCTGACGGAGAGCACCCGTTCGAGGCGTTCGCCGTCGGCCAGCGCCACCGCGGTCAGGACGCGGTGGCTGGCGCCGGACAGGCGCGCCAGGATCGCGGCGGCATCGGCCTGATCGCGCGGCTTGCCGATGATCTCGCCGCGAAGATCGAGCGTGGTGTCGGCGGCGAGCACCGGGCGCAGCGGCAGGTGGCGCAGGCGGGCGAGCCTCACGCCGTGTTCGGCCTTGGCGCGGGCGACGCGCAGCACGTAATCGTCGGGCGCCTCGCCCGGCAGGACATCCTCGCTCACCTCGGCGTCCGCACGGGGCTGACTCCTGAACAGCAGCAGATCGAAGCGGACGCCGATCTGGTGCAGCAGTTCGCGCCGGCGCGGGCTGCTCGAGGCGAGATAGATGCGCGGTTCGATCATCGTCATTCGCGGTGGTAGGGGTGGCCCTTTTGCAGGCTGACGGCCCGGTACAGCGCCTCGGCCAGCAACAGCCGCACCAGGGCATGGGGCAGGGTCAGGCTGGACAGACGCAGCGACTCGGAGGCCTGCTGTTTCAGCGCAGGATCGAGGCCGTCGGGCCCGCCGATGACCAGCGCGACGTCGGCTCCGCCGGCCTGCCACTTCTCCAACCGGCCGGCCAGTGCCCTCGTGTCGAGATCGCTGCCGTGTTCGTCCAGCGCCACCAGACGACAGCGCGGCGGCAGCGCCGCTCTCAGGCGCGCCGCCTCGGCCGAGAGCAGCGCGGGCAGCGGCTTGCCCGAGGTCCTCGGTTCGGCCTTCACTTCGACGAGCTGCAGCGGCATTTCCGGCGGCATGCGCTTGGCGAAGTCGGCATAGCCCGCCTCGACCCAGCCCGGCATGCGCGTGCCGACGGCGACGATCAACAGCTTCACCTCGGTTCAAGCCTCGTCCGAGGCTTTGCTGCGGGCTGGGGTTCTGGGGGATCGCCGTTTTGCCGCAGGCTGCGGCGCGGGCGGATCTTCGGTGGCGAGGGCGCGCTTAGGTTTCGCCTGCCACAGTTCCTCGAGATTGTAGTAGCTCCGCACCGAAGGCTGCATCACATGAACGACGATGGTGCCGAGATCGACCAGCACCCATTCGCCCGTCTCCTCGCCCTCGATGCTCAACACCTCGCCGCCCGCTTCCTTGACCTTGTCATGGACGCTGCGCGCCAGCGCCTTGACCTGACGCGTCGAATCGGCGCTGGCGATGACGATGCGGTCGAACAGGGGGCTGAGCTTGACGGTGTTGATCACTTCGATGTCGCGCGCCTTGATGTCTTCGAGCGCGGCGACGACGATTTTCTGCAGCTTGCGTATATCCATGAGTCGCCTTGGCTGGGACCTTATCGGTAGAGACGATGCTCGGCAATATAGTCGAGAACGGAATCCGGAAGCAAATAGCGAACGCTGCCGCCGCTTGCCAGCATTTCGCGAATCCGGGTAGCCGAAATGTCGAGCGCGGTGATGGCGAAGCTCACGATGCTGCCGGCGGACGAACGCTCCAGATCTCCGGCGTCGGTCCGCAGGCGCTTGCGGAGTTCATCCGCCAGGGGCGGCGGCAGGCTTCCGGGATCGAGCGCGTAACCGGGCCGGGTCGCCACCGCCAGGTGGGCCAGGGCGAACAGTTCCCGCCAACGGTGCCAGCCGCACAGGCCGGCGAAGGCGTCGGCGCCGAGCAGCAGCAGCAGCGGCTTTTTCGCGCCGTGCACAGCGCGCAGCCGCGTCAGGCTGTCCACCGTGTAGCTTTGCGAAGCGCTGCGCGCTTCGGCGTCGTCGAGGGCGAAGGCCGGATTGCCGGCGATGGCCAGGCGCACCAGCTCCAGGCGGTGGCCGCTCGAAACCGCGGGGGTCTCGCGGTGGGGCGGCCGGCTGGCGGGGAGCCAGAGTATCCGCTCCAGGCCCAAGGCGTCGTGAGCCTCCTCGGCCAGGCGCAGATGGCCGTAATGTACCGGGTCGAAGGTGCCGCCGAGGATGCCCAGCGGGCGCCGGTCCGGCGCCTCACTCATGGGCGGCGGGGGTCGGGACGAAGACGTCGCGATAACTGAGATAGATGCTGACCATCAGCACCGGCGCGAACACCAGGATCAGCAGCAGGCGCAGCGCCATCGACAGGATGTCGCCCAGGGTGGCGGAGAGCAGGCCGGCGAGAAGCAGCACCAGACCGGGAAGGAACACGCCGATCAGCGTCACCGCCAGGCCGTAGGCGAGGAAGGCGCGCCAGTTGCGCCAGGCGGCGACGAAGCTGAAGAACAGCGCCTTTGCCGCCGGCACGCGGTCCCAGGCCGTGAGCAGCGGGGCGAACCAGAACGCCAGCAGGAGCGGCGAGGCGATCAGCATCAGGCGCAGCATATGCGCCAGATTCACCGTCTCCTGGCTCATGCCGAGGTCGAGGCCGGCCCAGCTGCCGCCTTCCAGCATCAGGTCGATGGCGAGCACCGCCAGCGTGGCGGCGAGATGCAGGATGCCCAGCCGCAGCAGGGGGCCGCGCTGCTGGGCCAGGCCGCTGGTCAGCGTCTGGCGCGGCAGGCCCAGGTCGACGGCGCGGCAGCCGCCGGCCACCAGCGCGGTCATGGCCGGCAGCAAGAGCGGCAGCAGGAAGGGGCCGACCGGCTGGATCTGGCCCAAGGACAGCACGATCAGCAGGTAGCCCAGCGTCAGCAGGGACAACAGCGGCGGGTTGCGCCGAAACAGCGCAAAGCCCTCGATGAGCCAGGAGAAGCCGCGTGCCGCGGGAAGTCGTTGCGCTTGCACTGCCTTAAAAGGTTTTGATCACCCACATCGGCACGCTGAGTCCCGGGTCGAGCGTGCCTTGGCGGACCATTTGGCCGTTGCCCTTCTCGTCGATCAGGTAGTAGGGTTTGCCGTGCGGGGGCGTCACCTTGATCATGTACAGCTTGTTGTGGATGCGGTATTCCTCGACCTTGTCCTGGCCGCGCTGGGTGATCGTCACCTGGGGCTCGAGTCCCGGATCCGCCTGCACCGTCGGCGGCGGCGCCTCCGGCAGCGGCTGCCGACCGGCGGGCTGCTGTGCTGCAGCCGGCAGGGCGAGCAGGGCGAGGATCAACAGGGTGCGGCGCATGGCGGTGTCCTAGGGAGAAGTGGCGCGATTCTAACAGAACGGGCGCTCAAAGATTCAACAGCAGCTCGTGCTCTTCGGGCAGGCGCTCGAAGCCGCGCCGTTCGTAGTGCTTGAAGATCGCCGCGACGACCGCCTGTGGCTCGTCGATCAGCTGGATCAGGTCCATGTCCTCCGGGCTGATCGTACCCTCGGCCACCAGCCGGGTGCGGAACCAGTCGATCAGGCCGCCCCAGAAAGCGCTGCCGACCAGGATCAGCGGGATGCGCGGCGACTTGTTGGTCTGGATCAGGGTCAGCGCCTCGAGCAGTTCGTCCAGGGTGCCGAAGCCGCCCGGCATCACCACGTAGGCGCTGGCGAAACGGACGAACATGTACTTGCGCGCGAAGAAGTGGCGGAAGGTCTGCGAGATATCCTGGTAGGGATTGCTCTTCTGTTCCATCGGCAACTGGATGTTGAGGCCGACGCTGGGACTCTTGCCGGCGTAGGCGCCCTTGTTGGCGGCTTCCATCACCCCCGGGCCGCCGCCGGAGATGACGCCGAAGCCGGCGTCCGAGAGCAGGCGCGCGATCGTCTCGGTCAGCAGGTAGTGCGGGGAATCCGGCCCGATCCGGGCGCTGCCGAAGATCGAGACCGCCGGGCGGACGGCGTTCAGGCGGTCGGTCGCTTCGACGAATTCTGACATAATGCCGAAAATGCGCCATGCCTCCCGTGCCGTGCCCGAAGTGCCCGTCATGCCCTGGCCCGGGGGCGCCGCGGACCCAGGCCCGGCAATATTCGGTAGCTTGTCCTTCGCGCTCATCGTCCCTGCCCTTCTGACCCCATGCCCACGCTGATCCTGGTCGACGGTTCGTCCTATCTCTACCGCGCCTTTCACGCCATGCCCGACCTGCGCAACCGCGCGGGAGAGCCGACCGGCGCCGTCTATGGCGTGCTGAACATGCTACGCCGGCTGCCCAGCGACTACAAGGCGACCGACGGCATCGACTATCGCGCCGTGGTCTTCGACGCCAAGGGCAAGACCTTCCGCGACGACTGGTATCCCGAGTACAAGGCGCACCGGCCGCCGATGCCCGACGACCTGGTGCGTCAGATCGAGCCCCTGCACCAGTGCATACGCGCGCTCGGCTGGCCGCTGTTGATGGAGGACGGCGTCGAAGCCGACGACGTGATCGGCACCCTGGCG
>JAJZPJ010000150.1 GCA_021811225.1 Pseudomonadota bacterium | reverse complement strand
AAGCCGGCGTCCAGGCTGATCTTGAACAGCGGACCGGCGGCCGCGACCGCGACGACCCGGGCCGGAAACTGGTTGCGCACGCTCGAACCGGGATGCGTGGTGCGCGCCAGCGCCACGTCCTCCGGCCGGATGCAGGCCGTCACCGACGTGTTCGGCTTTGCGGCGGCATTGGCCAGGACGTGCAGAACCCGGCCAGCCACGCCGATCTCGGCCATGCCGTCGGACACCGAGAGCACCCTGCCCTCCAGCACCGTCTCGACCCCGACGAAATTCGCCACCGCCTCGCTCGCCGGCGCGTTGAAGATCTCGGCCGGGCTGCCCACCTGCAGCAGCGCGCCGTCCTTCATCACCGCCATCTTGTCCGCCAAGGCCAGGGCCTCCAGTTGATCGTGGGTGACGTAGATGGCCGGCACGCCGGCGCGGCCGAGGAAGGTCTTCAATTCGCCGCGCAGCGTGTCGCGGCTGCGCGCGTCCAGCGCCGACAGCGGCTCGTCGAACAGGAACAGGGCGGGCTCCATCGCCAGGGCGCGGGCCAGCGCCACGCGCTGCTGCTCGCCGCCGGAGAGATGCATGGGCTTGCGCGCGGCTAGGTGCTCCAGACCGAGACGTTTCAGCAGCGCGTCCAGAGGCTCGGCGTCCTTGCGCCGGGGGAAAAAGCGCAGACCGAAGCCGACGTTCTGGGCGACGGTCAGGTGCGGAAACAGCGCGTAGTCCTGGAACATGAAGGCGAGGCGCCGCGCCTCGGGCGGCGCCTCGGTGAGATCGCGGCCGCCGATCATGATGCGCCCCGAGGATGGCCGATAGAACCCGGCCAGGGTCTCCAGCAGCATCGATTTGCCGGCGCCGCTGCTGCCGAGGATGACGAAGGTCTCGCCGGCGGCGAGCGAAAAGGAGATCTCCCGCAGCGCGAAGGAACCGACTCGCAGCGAGAGCGATTCGACCGCGATCGCGGCTGCGTTCCTCGCCGGATTCATCGGCAAACTCAAGCGCGCCGCTCTGCGAACAGATAGCGGAAGAGCACGAACAGCGACAGCGAGACCGCCAGGAACAAGGCCGCCATCGCCGAGGAGTCGCCCAGGCCGAACTGCAGGAACAGGTCGTAGATCTTCACCGGCGCGGTCATCGGATAATAGGTGAGCACGATCACCGAGCCGAACTCGCTGATCGAGCGGGCGAAGGTCAGGGTCAGACCGGTGAGGATGCCGCGCGCCGCCAGCGGCAACGACACCTGCAGGAACACCGCCCAGCGCCCGGCGCCCAGCGTCCGCGCCACCTTTTCCAGTCGCGGGTCCACCGCCTCGAAGCCGACCCGCGCGGCATTCACCGTGTAGGTGACGCTGACGTAGAGCATGGCGATGACGATGCCGCCGGCCGTGCCCCAGAACTGGTAGCCGGTGAGTTCGCTGACCGGCGCGCCGATGATGCCGGTGCGGCCGAAGACGAACAGCAGCGCGATGCCGACCACCGTGTGCGGCACCGCCAGCGGCAGATCGACGATGGCCTCGACCAGACCCTTGCCGCGAAACGAGGTACGCCCCAGCAGGTAGGCGAGCGGCACGCCCAGCAGGGCGGCGCCGACGGTGGTCAGGGAGGCCGCTTCGAGGCTGAGCAGGATCGAACTTCTCACCTCCGCCATCGCCGCCACGCGCATCAGGCTCGCCGCGCTCTGCGCGCCGAACAGGCGCAGCAGCGGCAGCGCGATGAAGATCAGCAGCAGGCCGCCGACCAGCGAGAACGCGAACATCAGCCCGCGCGACTGCGCGTAGCGCTGGCGCCGCGCCGGATCAGCAGGGCGCGGCTGGAATGCCCCGGCTACTTCGGCCAAGGCGTAGCGAGCGGTCTCAGTTCGGCGGGAAGCTTGCCCATGTCGTCGGCGAGCGCCTTGGAGAGCGTGCCGAAGCCGTTGGCCGCCATCACCCGCCGGCCGTTCTCGCCGAACAGATATTGCAGGTACTTCACCGCCCATTCCTTGTGCGCGGCGTTCTGCGGAATGGTCACCGCATAGACGATCGGCCGGGCGGCGAGCACGCCGTTGGCGGTGTGCGCCGAGCCCTGCGCGTAGAAGGAGGAATACTTGGCGTCGGCCAGATTGATCTGGGGCGGCAGGTCGAGGTACTTGAACTTGTGCTGGCGCGCGTCGGAGAGGTAGATCGCGAGATAGTCGATCTGCCCGGTCTGCAACGCGGCGATCAGCTCCGTCTCGGTGGTGCGCATGTTGGTCTTGGGCGCGTTGGCCAGGATCGCGTCGGACAGCCCCGGCTGCTTGTAGTATTTGCCGGCGAGATCGAGCATCTGCACGGTCTGGTAGCCCGAGGGATCGGTATCGGGATTCGAGCGGCCGATCTGCACCCCCGGCCGCGCCAGGATCTGATACCAGTTCTTGGCGTTGATGTCGCCGGCGAACTTGCTCTTATCCGTATAGACGAAGGTGATCGCGTTGGTCACGAAGCCGGCGTACCAGTCGGCCTTCTTGGCGGCGAACAGGTACTTCGGGATGACGCTGTAGTCGGCCACCGCCACCACGTCGGCGATCTGGTGCAAATCGGTCACCTGCTTGACCATCTTGACGCTGCCGCCGAACTGCGGCTGGATCGTGACGTTCGGATGCAGCTTGGTGAAGGCGGCGTCGATCTGCTTGAACGGGCCGGCCAGCGTGCCGGCGGCGAAGATGGTCAGGGTCACCGGCTGCGGGCCGGCGGCGGCAGAAGCCGAAGCGGAGACGAGCGCGGCGCAGGCGAGGGATGCGGCCAGGGCGCGGGACAGGGAAGCTTTCAAGGATATCTCCTCAGATCTGGTGATGGACGGCGGACCGATATTCTAGTATCGGCGCCGGGCGCGAGGCGATATGTCGCCCGCTGCATATTCGCCGAGCCGTCACTCGCCCAGATAGGCCTGCCGCACGCGAGGATCGGCGAGCAGATTGGCCGAGGTGTCGGCCAGCGTGATGCTGCCGCTCTCCATGACATAGCCGCGGCTGGCGGTTTCCAGCGCCAGCTTGGCATTCTGTTCGACCAGCAGGATGGTCATGCCCTCGGCGGCGACGGCGCGGATGGTCTCGAACACCTTCTGCACCATCAGCGGCGCCAGGCCCATCGACGGTTCGTCGAGCAGCAGCAGGCGCGGCTTGCCCATCAGCGCGCGGCCCAGGGCCAGCATCTGCTGCTCGCCGCCGGAGAGCGTGCCGGCCACCTGTTTGTGCCGCTCCTTCAGGCGCGGCAGCAAGGCGTAGATCTTCGCCAGGTCGTCATGGATGCCGGCATCCTTGCGGCTGTAAGCGCCCATCGCCAGATTCTCGGCCACCGTCAGGCGGGCAAAGACGCCGCGCCCCTCGGGTACCAGCGCCATGCCCTTGCGGATCAATCGGTGCGGCGGCAGGGCGTTGATTTCCTCGCCCGACAGCCGGATCGATCCCCTCGCCGGCAATTGCCGCGCCACCGCCTTCAGCGTGCTGGTCTTGCCGGCGCCGTTGGCGCCGATCAGCGCCACCGTCTCGCCTTGGCGGACGTTGAAGCTGACGCCCTTCACCGCGGCGATACCGCCGTAGTGCACCTCCAGGTTCAAAACTTCAAGCAAGCGCGCCTCCCAGATAAGCTTCGATGACCTTGGGATTTCTCTGCACCTGCTCCGGCACGTCCTCGGCGATTTTCTCGCCGTAGTCCAAGACCGCAACGCGGTCGCAAAGCCCCATGACGAATTTCACGTCGTGTTCGATCAGCAATATGGTCAGGCCGTCGTCGCGCAGACCTTCGATCAGGGCGCGCAGCGCCGCGGTCTCGGTGGCGTTCATGCCCGCGGCCGGCTCGTCCAGGGCCAGCAGCTTGGGCTCGGTGGCCAGGGCGCGGGCGATTTCCAGGCGCCGCTGGTCGCCGTAGGAGAGATGGCGGGCAAGATCGTTGGCGCGATCGCTGATCCCGACGTAATGCAGCAGTTCCAGGGCACGGCGCTCGATCGCGGCCTCCTCGGCGCGCGTGCCGGCATCGCGAAACACCGCGCCGACCACCCCGGCGCGGGTGCGCAGATGGCGGCCGACCATCACATTCTCCAGCGCCGTCATGTTGGCGAACAGGCGGATGTTCTGAAAGGTGCGGGCGATGCCGGCGCGCGCCACTTCGTGCGGCGCCTTGATTTCGAGCGGCGCGCCGGCGAAGGTGAAACTGCCGCTGTTGGCGACATAGAGCCCGGTCAGGACATTGAAGAAGGTGGTCTTGCCGGCGCCGTTGGGACCGATCAGGCCGTAGATCTCGCCCACCCGGATGGTCAGCGAGATGTCCTTCAGGGCCAGCACGCCGCCGAAGCGCTTGACGATGCCCCGCGCCTCCAAAAGAAGATCGTTCATCCCGGCCTCACTCCGCATCCAGCTTGGTCATGGCGAACTCGCGCTTTCTCGCCCCCATCGGCCACAGCCCCGCCGGGCGGAAGCGCATGGTGAGCACCAGGGCCAGACCGAAGAGCAGCATGCGGATGACCTCCGGTGCGATCAGCGTCCGGCCGAACACGGCCGTCTGTATCGGCCCGACCGTATAGCGCAGCAACTCCGGGACGTAGGACAGCATCACGGCGCCGGCGATCACGCCCCAGACGTTGCCCATGCCGCCCAACACCACCATCGACAGCACCATCACCGATTCGGTGAGCACGAAGCTCTCCGGGCTGATGAAGGCCTGGATCGCGGAGAACATGCCACCGGCGATGCCGCCGAAACAGGCGCCCATGGCGAAGGCCAGGAGCTTCACCCGGGTGGTGTCGATGCCGACCGCGCGCGCCGCCGTCTCGTCCTCGCGGATCGCCTGCCAGGCCCGGCCGATGCGGGAATCCTGCAGGCGCAGATTGACCATGATCACGCCCAGCAGCAGCAGCAGCAGCAGGTAGTAATACTTCACCGGACCGCTGAAATCGAGACCCAGGAAGGTGCTGTCGTGGCCGAAGCTGATGCCGGCAACGCTGACCGGATCGATGCGGTCGATGCCCTGCGGTCCGTTGGTGATGTTGATCGGGCGCGACAGGTTGTTGAGGAAAATGCGCACGATCTCGCCGAAGCCCATGGTGACGATCGCCAGATAGTCGCCGCGCAGCTTCAGGGTCGGCGTCCCGAGCAGCACGCCGAACAGCGCCGCCAGCGTCGCACCGATCGGCAGGATGACCCAGAAGGGCAGGTGCAGGCCGAAGAACGGCGAAGCCAGCAGCGCATAGACGTAGGCGCCGACGCCGTAGAAGGCGATGTAGCCCAGATCGAGCAGACCCGCATAGCCGACCACGATGTTCAGGCCGAGCGAGAGAAAGATGTAGAGGATGGCGAGATTGGTGATCCGCACCCAGGCGGTACCCGCCAGCGCCATGACGAAGGGCAGGGCGAGGAGGGCGGCCGCCACCAGGGCGATACCGGCGAATTTGCGTAAGGACATTGGAGTATTCATGCCAGGCTCAGGCGCGGTCGGAGACGCGCTCTCCGAGTAGCCCCGAGGGACGGAAGACCAGTACCAGGATCAGGACGAAGAACGCGAACACGTCCTGATAGTTGCTGCCCATCAACACGAAGTGCTGGTCGGCGCCGCAACGCGATCCCATCAACGGCGCCAGGAAGTGGTAACTGCACAGGTCGGTGAAATTGCCGATGTAGCCCGCCCCGAGCGCCTCGACCAGGCCCATCAGCACGCCGCCGACCATCGCCCCGGGAATGTTGCCGATGCCGCCTAGCACCGCCGCCGAGAAGGCCTTCATGCCCAGGGTCGTGCCCATCGTATAGTGGGCGATGCCGTAGTACATGCCGACCATCAGGCCGGCCACCGCGGCCAGGCCGGCACCGATGGCGAAGGTGATGGCGATGACGCCATCGACATCGACGCCCATCAGCCGGGCGATGTCGGGATTCTCCGCGGTCGCGCGCATCGCCGCCCCGAGACGGGTGTGATACACCAGCACGGCCAGACCGGCCATCATCAGCACGCAGATGATGATGATGGCGACTTGCAGGGCGCTGATGGTGGCGCCGTCGATGTTGTAGCCGATGAAGGGCAGGATTTGCGGGAAGGCCAGGTTGTCGCGGCTCCAGATCAGCAGCGCCACTTGCTGCAAGATGATCGACATGCCGATCGCGGTGATCAGGGGCGCGAGCCGCGGCGCCGAGCGCAACGGCCGATAGGCGACGCGTTCCAGCAGGTAACCGAGCAGCATGCAGGACGGCACCGCCACCAGCACGCCCAGCAGGATCACCGCCAGGGGCGGCAAGCCGTGGCCGGATGCCGCAGCGATGACGGACAAGGAGATCATCGCGCCGAACATCACCACTTCGCCGTGGGCGAAGTTGATCAGCTGAACGATGCCATAGACCATCGTATAACCCAGGGCGACGATGGCGTACAG